>CAJXLH010000203.1 GCA_913055925.1 uncultured Maritalea sp.
CAACATGCCCGCATTGTTGAGCTCTTTCATTTTGTGCTCGCGGCGCTGTGGCGCGTACCAAGTGGATGGATCGTTTGGGTCTTTTTCGTCAAATTCCCACAAGAGATTGACCAACCTCTCGACATTTGCCGCCGGCACCACTTGGCGAACGATCACATAGCCTTTGGTCGTCCATTGCTGCCATTGCTCTTCAGTTAGCACCCGCAACGGCAACTGCTTTTTGATCAAATGAAGCGGCGTGCCCCCATCATGGGTGGCATGGCTGTCTTTTTGTCCCTCTAATTGCATTTTGTCCTCCTATCTATCGATCTTGCCTCCAGCCTAGGCGTGACAAACAAGAGAAGTTGTCCGATTTCAGTCAATTATGATACTATTTCGGCGTTTTATCGAACAGAAACCCAAAATGAAGCCACAAATCGAACATGTGCCACGCCTTGCGGGTCGAAGTCTCAGCCTTCTTAATCGACGGCTTGAAAAGGGTATTCCCTTTATTTGGCACCACCACCCTGAGGTGGAGATCACTCTCACCCTGAATTGCCAGGGGCAGCGATTTATTGGCGATAGTGTTGAACGATTTAACGATGGTGATCTTGTCTTGGTCGGGTCAAACTTGCCGCACAGCTGGAATGCGACGGAACGGCACGACAACAACAATCCATTCAATGCCAAAGTGATCTGGTTTAACCAAAATTGGCTGCAAAAGCTAAGCGAAACTGCGCCAGAATTGCAGCCGATCCAAAACTTGTGCCCCCGCATGCATCGCGGCCTTCGGTTTTCACACGACACCGCGATGAAAGTGCGTGAAGCCTACAACAAACTATTCGCCACGCCCGACGAACCCGACTTGCTCACTTTTCTCCAAATCATGCGCATTTTGGCTGAAGACAAGGAAGCGGTTCCCCTCGCATCGCAGCACATCGTTGTTGCGCGCGACAAAGCCAACGATCAGCTCGACCGCGTATTAAAGTTCATCAACGACAATTACGCGTCGCAGATCAGGATGTCTGAATTGGCCAAGATCGCCGCGCTAAGCCCTTCGGCACTTGATCGGATGTTCCAGCGCCAAACAAAACAAACAATTTCTGCTTATGTTATGAACTTGCGGATCGGTGCCGCATGCGCGCAGTTGGCAACAACAGCGAAACCCATTGGGGCAATTGCGAACGACGTCGGCTACAATTCGCTCGCAAATTTCAATCGACAATTTAGGAAATTGCGAAATTCTACCCCGCGCGCGTTTCGCCATCAGAACAAACGCCGCTGAGCCTACTCGTCGCTTTCAGGTTCAGATTTGCGGCTTGCAACTTCAAGCTGCGAGGCCAAAAGTTCCACACGTTCTGACACCATCACGATTTGTTTGGCGAAATCTTCTTCCAATTGCGCGCGGTCTTCCACAAGCTTATTAGACTTTAGGGCAAGTTGGTCGAGCGCTTGTTTGGCGTCTGCCAACTCTTTTTGCGCCAACGCTAGATCATCCATTACCGTCAACGCAGCCATAACGGTCAGGCGTGTATCGCCAGCTTCACCAAATTCATGGTGCAATTCTTCAACATATGCGGAGAAGCGATTGGCGAGTCCGCTCACATGCGCTTCTTGCCCATCCTCACATGCCATGCGGTATTTTCGGCCCGCAATTTCAACGTTGATTTCGGCCATTAGCTCTCGGCCTCACCGTTCAGCGCCAGCTGAACTTTTTCCATTGCGCCCATAATGCGCTTAGAGACTTGCTTGGCCGAGGCTTCGATTTCATTAGCCCGCGCAGTGGTTTGCGCCAAATTTTGGGAAAGTTCTGTGCGCTCACGTGACAAGTTTGCCACCTGCTCTTCAAGCCGGTTGGAATTGGCCAGACGCTGCTTTGTGTCGTGCAACTGTCGTTCCAAACGATCGAGAGCGCCATCAAGGCGCTCATTGGCACTCTGCAAATCGTACTTTTTTTCGCCCATCAAATCCGACAGAACGCCCTCCGTTGCGCCATTCCCCAAAGGCAAGTTTCTTTATGATTCTCTACAATATATGCAGATAAGCTGATCCGTTACCCAAAAGGCAATACGCTTATACCAATAAAATTGGCAAAAATGGGGGAATTGACTCAAAAAACGGACCTGCTATGACAACGCCAGCAATTGTCGCCACTATTATCCCGTCATTCGGGCACAAAAATCGGGCAGGACTTTGATGACTGATCAAGCCAAAACTAGCGCAATGGCCAATGCAATTCGCGCCCTCACTATGGACGCCGTGCAAAAAGCAAATATCGGCCACCCAGGTATGCCAATGGGCGCCGCTGATATCGCCACAGTGCTTTTCACCAAAATCATGAAATTTGATCCAAAAGCGCCAAACTGGCCGGATCGCGATCGCTTCGTCCTGTCTGCAGGTCACGGCTCCATGCTTTTGTATTCCGTGCTGCACTTGCTCGGTTATGAAGACATGACGATGGAAGACATCAAAAACTTCCGTCAGCTCGGCGCAAAAACAGCAGGTCACCCAGAATATGGCCACGCTTCTGGTATTGAAACAACAACCGGTCCTTTGGGCCAAGGCATTGCCAACGCTGTGGGCATGGCGATGGCAGAAGCAAAGCTCGCTGCTGATTATGGCGACGATATCGTTGACCACTATACATATGCAATTGCTGGCGACGGCTGCCTGATGGAAGGCATCAGCCAAGAAGCAATCGCTTTGGCGGGTCACCTTAAGCTCAATAAATTGATCGTGATCTGGGACGACAACGACATCACAATTGATGGCGCGGTTTCACTCTCAGATTCAACTGACCAGCATGCGCGCTTTAAAGCCTCTGGCTGGAACACACTTTCTGTTGATGGTCACGACCAAGACGCGATCGAGAAAGCAATTCTTGAAGCGCAAAAAAGCGACAAGCCAACAATGATTGCTGCAAAAACAGTGATCGGGTTCGGCGCACCTACAAAGGCTGGCACATCATCAGCACACGGCGCACCACTCGGCGAAGAAGAAATCGCTGGTGCACGCGAAGCGCTTGGTTGGTCACATGAGCCATTTGTTATCCCAGACGATGTGATGGATGCTTGGCGCTTGGCCGGTTTGCGTTCAACTAAAGAGCGTACCGCTTGGGAAGAGCGTCTTGAAGGCAAGGGTGCGGAGTTTAAAGCAGAACTAAAACGTCGTGAATGCGGCGAACTGCCAAATGCCTTTGAGAAAGCAATCAAAGAGTTCAAACAAGAACTTGCAAACGAAGCGCCAAAATGGGCGACCCGCGTTGCATCGCAAAAAGCATTGAACGTCATCAATGGCGTATTGCCTGAAATGTTTGGTGGGTCCGCTGACCTAACTGGTTCAAACAACACCAAATCTGGCGAGCAAGCAGCATTCACAGCTGATAATCGCTCTGGTTCGTATGTTTATTACGGTATTCGCGAGCACGGCATGGCCGCTGCAATGAATGGTATCGCACTGCACGGTGGATTGGCGCCTTATGGCGGCACATTCATGGTGTTCACCGACTATTGTCGTCCGTCAATCCGTCTGTCTGCTTTGATGGGTGTGCGTTCAATCTATGTGATGACACACGATTCCATCGGCCTAGGTGAAGATGGTCCAACCCACCAGCCTGTTGAGCATTTGGCAGCGCTTCGCGCCATTCCAAACCTCAATGTGTTCCGCCCAGCGGATGCAACTGAAACTTTGGAGTGCTGGCAGCTTTCGCTTGAAGCAAAAGACAAGCCATCGATTTTGGCGCTGACACGTCAGGGTGTTCCTGCGCTTCGCACTGAATATGATGCGGAAAACCGCTCAGCCAAAGGCGCTTACACAATTTACGGTTCAAGCGATGCTGACATTGTGTTGTTTGCATCAGGTTCTGAAGTGTCTGTTGCAATCGACGCTGCAAAAGAGCTTGAGCAACAAAAACACAGCGTTCGCGTTGTGTCTGTTCCTTCAATGGAATTGTTTGATGCGCAAGACGCGAGCTACAAAAACGAGATAATCGGCAAAGCCAAATCCTACGTGGCGGTGGAAGCCGGAATTGAAATGGGCTGGGCAAAATATATCGGTCCAAACGGCAAATTTGTCGGCATGTCAAGCTTCGGCGCGTCGGCACCAGGTGCTCAATTGTTTGAACACTTTGGTATTACGGCTAAAGCCGTGGTTGAAGCCGCAACATCACAACTTTAATTTACGCGACAAATTGAGGGGGCACATTATGCCCCTTCTTCAATTCTCACCCCCTTGGAGATGAAATATGACAGTACGGGTTGCAATTAACGGTTTTGGACGCATCGGCCGCAATGTGTTGCGCGCAATTATCGAATCTGGCCGCACCGACATTGAAGTTGTGGCAATCAACGATTTGGGTCCTGTTGAAACCAACGCACACCTTATCCGTTACGACAGCGTGCACGGCAAATTCCCGGGCGAAGTTAAAGTTGACGGCGACACAATCGACGTTGGCCGTGGCCCAATGAAAGTTTTCGCGATCCGCGATCCAAAAGAATTGCCTTGGGGCGAGTTGGACATCGACATCGCAATGGAATGTACAGGCATTTTCACAGCACGTGATAAAGCTCAGTTCCACCTTGATGCTGGCGCAAAACGCGTTTTGATTTCTGCACCTGGTAAAGACGCTGACATCACAACTGTTTATGGCGTGAACGACGACCAAATCACTGCAGACCACAAAGTGATTTCAAACGCATCTTGCACAACAAACTGCTTGGCACCTGTTGCTAAAGTTTTGAACGACAAGTTCGGCATTGTAAAGGGCATGATGACAACTGTGCACGCGTACACAGGTGACCAGCCAACATTGGACACAATGCATGGCGACCTTTACCGCGCACGTGCAGCGGCATTGTCTATGATCCCAACATCAACTGGCGCTGCTAAAGCTGTTGGTCTTGTGTTGCCTGAGCTTGCTGGCAAGCTAGACGGCATGGCTGTTCGCGTTCCAACGCCAAACGTTTCTGTTGTTGATCTAAAGTTCATCGCTTCTCGCGACGTAACAGCTGAAGAAGTAAACGCAGCGATCAAAGAAGCGGCTGAAGGCCCATTGAAAGGCGTTTTGGACTACGATCCAGAATCTAAAGTTTCAATCGACTTCAACCACGACCCACATTCTTCAAACTTTGCTGCACAGCAGACCAAAGTGATGGACGGCAACTTCGTTTCAGTCATGAGCTGGTACGACAATGAGTGGGGCTTCTCAAACCGTATGTCAGACACAGCGGTTAAAATCGGCCATACACTCTAAAATAATTCGCGTCAAGATGACCGAAATCAATAAGGGGCTCTTTGGGGCCCCTTATTTTTGATCTATAATGATAACGCTCAGCGCGCGACCTTCGCAGCGCGACCAAAAAGTGGACGGGAACAATGAGCGACTTTAAAAAACTCGAAGATTTCGACTTCAACGGCAAGCGTGTGTTGGTACGCGCTGACCTAAACGTGCCGGTGGCAGACGGCAAGGTGACCGACAATACGCGAATTGTCCGCGTTGGCCCA
>CAJXLH010000204.1 GCA_913055925.1 uncultured Maritalea sp.
TAGTTGGTTGAGGCCTTCTGCGCGCCGTGCGCTGACGCAAACCGTGTATCCATCCTCGGCCAACCGTTTGGCAAGACCCGCGCCCAAGCCGCTGCTTGCGCCAACTATCCAAGCTGTTTTTTGACGGGCAATCACTGCTCAACCAGGTTTGTAGCGCGTGGCTGGTAATTTGTTCCGAGATAAAGATCGTACGTCAGCAGCGGATAACCGAAGCGTTCAATGGTGAGGCTGTCCACTTTGGTGATTTGATCAAAACGACGCTTTGCTTCGTCCAAATAGCCAAACTCATCATTCAAAATGAGAGCATTCTTGCCAGCAATTTGGTTGCGCTGTTCCCAAATGTCAAACTGGCTGGGGCGAACCTCAATCGCCGTGATGTCAGTGCGGCCCATGGCAAACGACAATTGCGATCCCAATTGGAATCGGGTGGTCGCCAAAAATGCGACATCACTATTTGCTTCTTCTGCGTTGCGCACAAAATCAGCGACTTCTGACCAATTGTAGACAGTTGCAGCTTCTGCATCGCGCCCGCCAAAAAAGTTAGGTAATGGCAGAACCACATAATTTATTGTGACGGCAGTGATAACAAGGCCGCCAAATATTAGATGCCCCCAGGCAAGCCATTTGCGCATCCGCAAGAATGGCAAAAGCGCCAGCATCAAAATGTATGAGAGGTCGCTCCAGTACCACAATGTGAATGAGAAGAACGCGATGAACATGAACGTGCCGGTAGACATGATTGTCACAAGCCGCGCAAACCAAACGCCAATACCAGCGAAATTGGCCTCGGTTTTAGTGCGAAACAGCTTGATAAACGGCCCGATGAGGAATGGTCCGAAAAGGATGATGGTGGCCAACAAGAAGTTGAAAAACGCGTCGGTGTTAAACGCAGTTAGCCAGTCTGCTCCATGCCTGTCGTTCAAATGAAAGCCAAAAGACGCAAAATCTCGGTTGAGGTTCCAATAAATGGTAGGCGCTTGCATGATTACGCTGATGAGACCCGCCGCATAAATGTGCACAGACCGCAACAGCGGACGTAGCTTTGGGTGAAATAACACCAAAAGAGCTACCGCGAGGCCAACAAACACTGCGCTGTACTTAGTAAGTCCAGCCAATCCCAGTACCAAGGCGCCAAGATAAAGCGTCGAAACTTGACCGCTTTGGCCTTTGGCAATGTCGGAAAAATAGGCGGTAAAGCAGTAGAGCGAACCAAGGGTCAGAAAGATCAATAAATGGTCGTGATAAACAATGGTGGACCACACAAACAAGGTTGGTGATGCAGCAACGACCAGCAGGACAAAAAGCCAGTTCGCCTTTGTTTGCTCAGGGGCAAGCCTGCGTGCATAAAGGAATAAAACAAACGCGCTACCGACTGTTGTGGCCAATGACACGGCGCGTAGACCAATCAGATTGTCTCCAAAAATCGCGCTCGAAAGGCCGAGTACCCAACCGGCGAGGCCGGGGTGGTCAAAGTAAGACCATGCAGGGTTTTTGCCCCAAAGCCAATAATAAGCTTCATCACCCAGCGGTTGCATCGTGAAGCTGATGACGAGTTTCAACGCTAAGAAATAAAGCAAACACGCTATCATGAACTTGTTGGAAAAGGGCAGGTTCTGCACGTCGGCCCGATCTGAAGTTCTTTCTGACACGTTGAATTTCCCTACAAACTGAATTTCGCTTTCTCTTATAGCAACGGGCGACAGTCGTCGACCGGCTGACAAAGCACAGCTATTATTTGATGAATCCTTCGGCCAAATAAATATCCACCGCGTTGATGACGTGGCCAAACCGTTGATGCTCAACGCGAGTGAGGAAGGTTGTTTTTTCAAACCTATGCGCAGTGAGTTCCAGATCACCGAATTTGTCGTGCAACAACAACGCGCTTTGACCAACCTCTAGATCCTTGCGGCCGATGAAACTGAAATGAGTCGGTCGCGGTGAAAGATCGTATATGGCAGTGCTGTTTAGCGTGTGCGCAAGTTGTCCAGCAGTCGCATAGTGGGTTGTCGCCAAATAGGCGTCTGGGTATTGCAACTTCAATTCTGTGATTTCTTTTGCAAACTCGCTCCAGCCATAAACGCGCTCAACTTCCGGCGTGCGCGAACCCATCAGTATTTCTACCGGCGCGACCGTGTAGTTGAATGTGGCATAAATTGCGAAAACCGCGCCGAGCACAAAGTGAAGCCCAAGCAACCATATGTTTCGCAAAAGTAGCGGCATAAACGCCAACATCAGTGCGTAGCTTGGTGCCATCCAATACCAATGAACCGCACCACGGCTTGCTGAAAGCGTGAAATATAATGTCGACAGTGCGATGCTCGCCCGCGCAATCCACAATGCTGCTTTACCAAAGCCTGAAACCTGCTTAATCGGCAAAAACAACATTACCATCGGGACCAGCAAAACCGGCCCAAAATAAACAATTGTCGATAGGATAAAACGGTAAAATGGAGCCGGAAGAAAGACCGAGAATATCGGGTCTGTGTATCTGTCATTCAGATGCAACTGGAAAGACGCAAACTCATTCTGCAGGTTCCAAATGAGCACCGGCAGGAAAAAGCAAACGCTAAGGATGCCAGCAAGATAAATATGCTGTTGGCGCAGAAGCCTCCAAAGTTTTGGATGACCGAGGACAACCAACGCGACGCTAACGCCCAAGAATGCAGTATTGTATTTTGAAAGGGCAGCGAGGCCCAAAAGAATTGCGCCGCCATATAGCCAGCGTAGATCTGGCGTTTCATCATCAATCAGCGCGCCAAAGTGTTTGGCAAAACAATAGACCGATGCAAGTGTGAATAAGATCAGCAAGTGATCGTTGTAAACAATCGACGTCCACGCAAACAAAGTCGGGGAGGCGAGAAACGCCGCAATGATCGTTAGAAAGCTCGCAGTGTCTTTTTGAGGGACCAGCTGACGTGCAAAAAGCCAATAGATATAGGTTGTGCCGCCAAAGGTTATGAGCGTAGGCAAACGCATGCCAAGAACATTATTGCCAAATAGAAGGCTTGTTAGACCAATAATCCAAGCGTTTAATGGCGGATGGTCAAAATACGACAGCTGAAATTGCTGTCCCCAAACCCAGTAATAAGCCTCATCAGCGGCGATGATGGTAAATGCAGTGAAACAAAGCTTTGCAAAGATAAAGCCGACAACGACCGCACTAAGGACAGGGTGTTCTTTAAAAATCGTGCGAACGTTTGGCATGTACAATTTGTTCCAACAAGAAATCGTTACGCCTAAATAGCAATTCAAGAATGTAACTGCACTAGTGATTGCCAAAATTTCGCACAAAAAAACCGGCCCAAAGGCCGGTTTCTTATTTCGCCCAATCCTGTGAAGGATTGGCGCGCCCTACGGGACTCGAACCCGTGTTTCCGCCGTGAAAGGGCGGCGTCCTAGACCGCTAGACGAAGGGCGCTAGCGAAGTGTGTGCACCGTATATTGACGTTCAGCGTAAGACGCAAGAGGCAAATTCAATTTTTTGCAAAAAAATATGCAAATCACTGATTTTAATGTTGGATTGCGCGAGTTTACTAACATCCCTTAAAGGTGACGGGGCGTTTGTAGCCGCTTGGTCGACGGCGAATATCTACATGAACAAACTTTCGCCCTGGATAACAACCAAGTCCACCGACTTCGCCAGTATTCTTCAAAAACTTGATGAGTTGGGACTTTGGGACGCCGGGAATGAAGAAGTCCGCCGCCTTGCAGCTTTGGTGATACGAGCCCCATGCCCCGCCGACTTTCCAATTATGGAATGGGTTTCTGTATCCTGAAGTGACAACTGGCGCACGCTTAAAGTGCATTTCCGCCTTCCACAGAATCAACCGCAGCTTTGGAAGAAGACAAAATGTTTGAACTTTCGAATGCTCAACATAAAGCCCGTATTTCTTTTGGTATTTTTGTGAGGTGAGGCCGCCCAAAGATGCGCAACCAGCCAAAAACACGGCACTAACAATAAGGGCAACAATAACGCGCATCGTATGGCTCAAACTCTCAAATGTAGAGCCAAAATAATAGACCGGCGATGCCTAACCGCCGGTCAACAAGAATGGTTAAGATTTTACATTGTTTGGCAAATCTTAGCTTACCATTCGCCTGTGTTTTCCATGGAGAGCCAAGGCTCTGAAGGCTCAAGCGCCCCGTCTTGCAGGAGTTCAACCGAAATATTGTCTGGTGAGCGAACAAATGCCATGCGTCCATCGCGCGGCGGTCGGTTAATGGTGTAGCCCATATCCATGAGGTGTTGGCAAGTGGCATAAATGTCATCAACGCGATAGGCGAGGTGCCCGAAGTTGCGGCCACCATCGTAACCTTTTTCATCCCAATTGTGCGTCAGTTCAATTTCGCCGCCTTCGTCGCCAGGGGCGGCCAAGAAGATCAGCGTGAAGCGACCTTTCTCGTGATCATGACGGCGTGTCTCTTTCAAACCAAGCCCGTCGCAATAAAATCGTAGGCTTTCGTCAACGTCCGAAACACGGACCATCGTGTGCAAAAACTTCATCGAATCTCTCCAAAGTTAACAAGTTGAGGCAACTTAACGCGGTGGCCGCACCAATTGCCATGTCTGAATGTGAATAATTCGCGGTAGGTATCTGATTGTAAGCATTCAGCTTTTCGCTGCAAGATACGGAAATCTACGTGCTCATTGTGTCGGTTGGTTAACAGAATCTAACAAAATGCTTAACAAATCAGCTTGAATCGGACAAACTTACCTAAGAGTAAAGCGTATCCCTGCTTGTGGTGGAGCAGGAAAAAACAGAGGATGGCGCGATTATGGGGGCCAAATTCACGGACGGAATGGACGGCGATTTAGAGTATGACAGCAGTGATATTGAAGCTGGACATGCTGCCGATGCATCAAATGACCCGTCGGTCGATGTAATAGAGATATCTGGTACTATTAAGTGGTTTGATGTCGCAAAAGGTTTTGGGTTTATTGTGCCCGATAACGGACTGCCAGATGTGCTGGTCCACGTAACTTGCTTGCGACGAGATGGTTTCAAAACGGCATATGAAGGCGCGCGCATTGTTGTTGAAGCGCTTGACCGGCCGGGCGGACTGCAAGCATTCCGCATTCTTTCAATGGATGATTCTACAGCGAAGCATCCTGCGCAAATGGCGCCGCCAAAAACGCATGTTGTGGTGGAGCCAACGTCAAAGCTCGAGCGACTGCAAGTGAAATGGTTTAACCGGCTCCGCGGTTTCGGCTTCCTGAGTAAAGGTGAGGGGCATCCTGACATCTTCATACATATGGAAACACTTCGTCGCTATGGATTGGCCGAACTTCGTCCCGGGCAATATGTATTTGCACGCTATGGCGATGGACCCAAAGGCCTGATGGTGGCTGAAATCCGTCCTGATGGCTGGGGCGAGGCACCGTCATCTCATTAGTATGATTTATTTAAAGCGATTTGTCGGTAGCGCGCTATTGAGCGCGCTTCTTTTGTTT
>CAJXLH010000205.1 GCA_913055925.1 uncultured Maritalea sp.
ATTTGCATCAAATCCGTTCGGCATATGATTTTTACTTGACCGTTTCGGCCAAATTTGAAAGCTCTTAGGATAAGAACCCACCTCTTTTATACAGTCCTTCTGTCTCATTTCAAATCACGGAGCGATCAATGCCTTCTCAAAAGCTAGAAGCGATTTCAAAGCACATCGACGAAAACTTTCAATTTTCAGTCGACCGTCTCATTGATTGGCTAAAAATCCCGTCCGTCAGCACAGATTCGGCTTTCGACGCAGACGTACTTCGCGCCGCAAACTGGATGGGCGATCAGCTCAAAGACATGGGATTTGGCACCGAATTGATCGAAACGGACGGTCATCCTGTGTTGTTCGCAGAGCTAAAATCAAACAATCCAAACGCGCCGACCGTACTTTATTATGGCCACTACGACGTTCAACCGGGCGATCCGTTTGAGCTGTGGGATACAGCGCCGTTCGAGCCCGTGATCACTGACAGCAAATACGGCAAGAAAATCGTCGCCCGAGGCGCTGAAGACGATAAAGGTCAGGTCATGACCTTCATTGAAGCGTTCCGCGCTTGGCTGGCGACGGAAGGTGAACTGCCTTGCAACGTCAAGATCATGCTTGAAGGCGAAGAAGAAACAGGCAGCCCTAGCCTTGCCGACTTCTTGGAGAAAAACAAAGACAAACTCGCCGCCGACATTTGCATCGTTTGCGATACCGGCATGTGGGATATCGACACCCCGGCGATCACCTCTTCCATTCGCGGTTTAGTTGACGCAACGATTACGATCAAGGGCCCGAACCGCGACCTACATTCCGGCATGTATGGCGGAGTTGTCGTCAACCCGCTGAACGCCTTGTCAAAAATTGTTGCTGAGCTGCACGACGAAAATGGCCGGGTTCAGATCAAAGACTTTTACGATGGCGTGCCTGAACTCACCGATGCGGAACGCGCAGACCTTGCGTTGCTGAACCACGATGATGACGCCTATTTTGGTGAGATTGGCTTGTCAGGTCCCGCGGGTGAGCCAGAATTCACTTCTGTTGAGAAAATGTGGGCACGCCCGGCTTGCGACCTCAACGGCATTTGGGGCGGCTACACCGGCGAAGGCCACAAAACCGTTATCGCGTCAGAAGCAAACCTTAAACTTTCCTGCCGACTTGTGGGCGACCAAGACCCAAAAGCCATCTTGGAAAACCTTGAGGCGTTCTTCCAAGAGCGTTTGCCGAAAGACTTCACCATGACGCTGACCAATCATGGTATGGGCGTTGCGGTGCGTTTGCCGGTGGACAGCGTCTACATTCAAGCCGCGCGCGCGGGTCTTGATGAGATTTACGACAACCCAACCAAGCTGATCGGCACGGGCGGCTCAATTCCGGCGGTTGGCCTCATTCGCGAACATCTCGGCATGGAAAGCGTGATGGTTGGCTTTGGCTTGGATGATGACAATGTCCACTCACCGAACGAAAAATACGAACTAACTTGCTTGCAACGCGGTATCCATTCCCACGCGGCAATCTTGGAAAAGCTCGCGGAAATCTGATGACCGACGAAATTACGACACTCGAAGGGACAAGTGTTTTCCTGTTGGCGAACGACGGTGACGTGATTTCGTCTATCGACGATTTCATGGACCCACTCGGCAATGCAGCCTATTCCGGCGCGACTTGGGTGATCATCCCCACGTCGCGTCTTGCACCTGAGTTCTTCGAACTACGGACAAAACTGGCAGGCGAGATTTTGCAGAAACTTGTGAACTACAATGTCAAATGCGCCATTGTCGGTGACATCTCAGCACATGTTGCAAAATCAAGCGCCCTGCGCGATTTCGTATACGAGTGCAACAATGGCCAGCACGTTCGCTTTGTTGAAACGACCGATCAACTTACAAGCGAGTTGGCCGATGGCTAACCTAACCGCCGCTGAACAGCGCGTTGAAAAGGTCTTGCGTGATCACAATTCAACGGCGCAAATTGTGCAATTGGACGAGCTTGCCCACACTGCGCAACAGGCCGCCGATGCTCTGGGCGTGGATGTGGCGCAAATTGTGAAGTCGCTCATTTTCAAGGGTGCTGAAAGCGGCAAGGCATATTTGTTGCTGGTATCCGGTGCCAACCGCGTTCACGAAAAACGTGCGGGGCGTCAAATAGGCGAAAAACTCGCCCGAGCTGACGCAAGCTTTGTGAAGACACAAACGGGTTTCACCATTGGCGGCGTTTCGCCCCTTGGTGCAACCGGCGACGTTTCAATTTACATCGACGAAACTTTGCTTACGCTCGACGCCATTTGGGCCGCAGCCGGTCACCCGCGCTCGGTTTTCCCCACTACAGCGCAAGAGTTGATTGCCATCACCGGTGCGACTAGCATAAACGTCACTTGAGTTTTTTTGACGACAGGAAATCATCATGCGCATCATTGCCCTCGCCGCCGCTTTTGCTATCGCAACACCAGCGCTGGCTGAAGACCTGAGCGCTCAATATCTCGCAGAATTCTTTGGACCGATCCAAGAGCTTTCTATTGCCAATGAGCGAGAATATTGCGGGTATTTCGGTTACAATGATGCGGGCGAAGTGATCGCCACGAAACCAAAAAAGGGGCTTGAAGATAGCTGTCAGGCTGAACCAAGTGATGAGATGGTTGAAGTTATCGCCTCCTACCACACGCACGGTGCATTTCATTACGAAGCCGATGCAGAAACGCCGAGTTCAACCGATCTGGAAGCAGATCTTGATGAAGGCGTCGATGGTTATGTCGCTACCCCCGGTGGTCGCATCTGGATGAACGATTACGACACCGAACGCGCCATCATGTTGTGTGGTCGCAACTGCACCGTTTCTGACCCCGACTATGACAGCACCGCGTTCCCACCCGTGAATGGCAGCTACGATCTCGACGGCCTCTACGACCGCGATGAGTCGTCAGACGACTATTAGGGTCCTGACCCTAGGTCAGCGGATCAATCCACGTCCAATCTTTCATCCGACCACGGAACCAAGTTCGCTGGCGCTTTGCATATTGATGGCTTGCGATGATCGATTTCTCGATGGCGTCGTCTTTTGACAGATCGCCGCGTAAATAGGCAGAAATTTCCGGCACGCCAATGGCACGCATGGCGGGAAGCGAAGGATCCAACCCAAGCGCATTGATCGCCTTTACTTCCTCCACAGCGCCCTGCACCATCATGAGATGAAACCGTCGTGCAATACGATCACGTAGCACGTCACGCTCTGGATTGAGCACAATCTTTTCAATCTCATAATCAGCCAAAATAGATGGCGCGGGTGGCGCATCCTGCCAATCCGCTAACGATTTGTTTGTAGCTTCCATGACAGATATGGCCCGCGCGACGCGCTGCGGGTCTGGTGATTGAAGACGTTCCAGCATTTTTGGATCGCGTTCCGCCAACAATTCGGCCCTCTCAGTTGCATCAAGAGGTTGAATCATCTCTTCAACTTCTTGAATCACTTCTTGAGGAACTTCAGGTATTTCCGCGAATCCATTTGTTAAGGCATCAAAGTAAAGCCCTGTACCACCAACAAAAATCAACTGATCGACCTCAGCGCCCTCTTCTTGAATCAAAGCTTCAACTTCGCGTAGCCAAGCGCCAGTTGAAAACCGCACCGACGGATCAAGAAATCCGTACATTCTGTGCGGCGCTGCCGCTAATTCTTCTCGGTTGGGCCGTGCCGAAATGACGTTCAAGACATCATAAACTTGCATGGAGTCCGTATTGATGATCAGCGAACGCTGGCCAGCCGAACGGGCGATGGCCATTGCCGTCTTGCCGCTTGCGGTTGGACCCGCTATCAACAAAGCGCGTTGCGCCATAACTCACCTCAAGGAACAAACATGCCAGTTCTTGTGCTCACCACCAATCCTGCAAACCCGAAACTTTCGACAGAATTGGTCGCCGCCATACATGCTGAAATTGGCGGCAGCGTCAACTGGTTGCACCAGGGCATCGCAGTAGAAATTACCGAACCGAAGTCAACTGAAGCGTTGCAATGTGCAAGAGAGTTGATCGGCGAAACCGCAATTGATGTGAACTTGGTACCGAGCAAAAACCGCCGCAAGAAGCTGCTGATTGCTGACATGGATTCGACCATGATTAACGAGGAATGCATCGACGAACTCGGCGCAGCACTCGGTATAAAAGACAAAATTGCCGACATAACCGCACGCGCCATGCGCGGTGAATTGGATTTTGAACAAGCACTCGACGCACGCGTGGGTTTGCTCAAAGGACTGGATTTGGACGCTGTGAAAGAAGTGCGACGCGAACGTATTTCCTATGCTGCTGGTGGCCGCGTTTTGGTTCAGACCATGAAGACATATGGCGCATACACGGCGCTCGTTTCGGGTGGCTTCACTTTGTTCGCAGACTATTTTGGTAAGCGCATTGGATTTGATGAAGCAACTGCCAACATCTTGGAATTTGAAAACGACAAACTAACCGGCACCGTCGCCCGACCAATCGTTGATAAAGACACCAAACTCAATCGCCTTAATGCGCTTATTGAAGAACGCGGCATTACCGCAGCCGACACCATGGCGGTTGGCGATGGCGCAAACGATTTGATGATGATCAAAGCCGCAGATATGGGCGTTGCGATCCACGCGAAACCGGTGGTCGCGGCCGAAGCACAATATCGCTTCAATCATTCTGATTTAAGCGCACTGCTTTACCTGCAAGGCTATACCGAAGAGCAATTGGTGCGGACCTAAAGCCTAGCCCCGCACCAACATTTTATTTTTCTAACCGAACGCCGACAAAGCGAAGATTGCCCGAAGGATCGGCGAGCTTCAGCAACACCACGTCACGCCCTATCTCAGCCGATGTGCCGACAATGGTTTCCACGTCGCGTGCCGTAAACACCGCTTGTTGATTGACCTCAACTATAGTGTGGCCAACGCGCACGCCCTTTTGTTCCGCATCTGAATCTTCTGCTACTTCGACCACGACAACGCCTTGAACGCTTGTGTCGATTGCAAACTCTTCGCGCAACTCCGCTGTCATCCCTTCTACTTTAAGACCCAACATGCTGTCGGCGTTTTCTGGAATTTCAGCTGGCGGCAGATTTTCTACCTGCGCAAAAGCATCCTCGCGTTCCAAGCGTCCAAGTTCAATGGTGAGATCAACTTCCTCACCAAGACGAAGGACACGCACATTCACCTCTTTGCCAACGGTGGTCTCAGCCACCAATCGCGGCAAATCGCGCATACGGTTTACAGGTTTACCGTCAAACACAAGGATCAAGTCGCCTGCCAATATGGTGCCATCGCTTGGCCCATCTGGTTCAACGCCGGTGACCAGTGCGCCTGAACGATCATCGCGACCCAAGCCTGCCGCGATGTCCTCGGTAACCTCTTGGATTTGAACCCCAAGCCAACCGCGGCGCGTTTCACCAAACTCAATCAACTGATTGATGACAGGTTTAGCCAAATTGACAGGGATCG
>CAJXLH010000206.1 GCA_913055925.1 uncultured Maritalea sp.
TCCACCGATGGACCGCTGGAAAACGTCTTGAAATTCAAGCCGCCAATGGTCTTTAGCCGCGAAAATGCCGACTTCTTGTGCGATACACTAGATGAGGTCATGGCGCAGTTTGCTTGACCTTATACGATAAAGCGTTAGAAAGTGCTTTGATCGTTCAAAAAGGCAGGTTGAATGAACCAGAACCCAACCATTGGATTGGTCAGCTTAGGCTGTCCGAAAGCACTTGTAGACAGTGAGCGTATTTTGACCACGTTGCGCGCGCAAGGATACAATTTCTCGCGTGATTACGAAGGCTCAGACCTTGTAATCGTCAACACGTGCGGTTTTTTGGATAGCGCCAAGGCGGAAAGCCTTGAAGCAATTGGCGAAGCCATCAACGAGAACGGCAAAGTTGTCGTTACAGGCTGTCTTGGTTCTGAAGAGCAATTGATCCGCGACACGCACCCAAAAGTGCTCGCTGTTTCAGGCCCACACCAATATGAAGCGGTTGTTGAGGCGGTGCATGAAAACCTGCCGCCGGTGCACAAGCCTTTTGAAGACCTTGTCCCTGCTGATGGCCTGCGCCTGACACCCCGCCACTATGCTTATCTGAAGATTTCAGAAGGTTGTTCGAACCGTTGCACATTTTGCATCATCCCCGCAATTCGAGGCGACTTGCAGTCTCGCCCAATCGCCAGCGTCCTCTACGAGGCTGAACGCTTGGTGAAAGCCGGGGTCAAAGAAATCATGGTGATTTCGCAAGACACTTCTGCTTACGGCCAAGACATCAAATATGCGACATCTCGCTTCCACAAGCGTGACGTTGAAGCGCGCTACTACAATTTGGCCGAGGAATTGGGAGAACTGGGCGCATGGATTCGCATGCACTATGTCTACCCTTACCCACACGTCGACAAATCGATCCACTTGATGGCTGAAGGCAAGATATTGCCTTACCTCGACATTCCGTTCCAGCACGCGGCGCCAAACGTGCTCAAAGCAATGCGTCGTCCTGCAAATCAGGTCAAAACAGCGGATCGCATCAAATCTTGGCGCGAAATCTGCCCTGACCTCGCGATACGCTCGACTTTCATTGTTGGTTTCCCCGGCGAAACAGATGAAGATTTCGAACAACTGTTAGAATGGCTCGACGAAACGCAAATTGATCGCGTTGGTGCGTTCACCTATGAGCCGGTCCAAGGCGCGCCAGCGAATGAGCTGGAAGGCGCGGTGCCTGAAGAGCTCAAACAAGAACGTTATGGCCGCTTGATGGAGAAGGCGCAGGAGATTTCCATTCGCCAGCTCGGCAAACGTGTTGGTCGGACAATTGATGTTTTAATCGATGATGTTGCACCTGAAGACAATCGTGCGCTCGGCCGCAGCCAATGGGATGCGCCAGAGATTGATGGTCAGGTGTTCATCGATGATGCGAGAAACATCAAGCCTGGCGACATGGTCAAAGTCACAATCAATGATTCTGACGAATATGATCTGTTTGGCACACCTGCTGAACAGGAATTTCGGGTAGAACCAAATGCCTAAGAGCTTCACGCTCACACTTGGCGATAGCACATTGGAGCTAGGGCCCACGCCCCTCGTCATGGGGATATTAAACGCCACACCCGACAGCTTTTCGGACGGTGGCGACCATAATCTCGCCAAAGACGCTATTGCCCAAGCAAAGCGCATGATCGCGGAAGGCGCTGACATCATTGATGTCGGCGGTGAAAGTACCCGACCCGGTGCTGAAGAAGTTGGTGCGCAAGCTGAACTTGATCGTGTCATGCCTGTGCTCGACGCATTAAGCGAATCTCAAATCAGCGCTCCTGTTTCAATCGACACTTACAAAGCCATCGTCGGGCATCAAGCCATCCAAGCCGGTGCAAAAATCATCAATGATGTTTATGGTTTTCAGCGCGACCCTGAATTGGCTGACGTGGCGGCGCACTACAACATGCCATCCATATTGATGCATTGGGACAGGGAACGCGACACCGATAAAGACATAATAACAGAGATGAATCGATACTTCGAAAAATCGATTCAAATCGCTGAAGACGCAGGCCTTTCTCGCGCGCAAATCGTTCTCGACCCGGGTTTTGGCTTTGCAAAATCTTACGAAGAAAATTTTGAGTTGCTCAATCGCCTCAACGAACTTCACGAGTTTGGCTTACCTCTGCTCGTCGGCTTCTCAAGAAAGTCAGCCTTGGGCAAACTACTGGGGAATGAGCCAAAAGAACGGGTTGCGGCAACCACCGCAACCACGGTACTAGCATATCAACAAGGCACACATATTTTCCGCGTTCATGATGTTCGCGAAAACTACGATGTGTTGCAGGTCGCCAAGGCCACCCAATTCGGCCCACCGCCAGCTCAAGAGATCTAAAGATGTCAGCAAACAACCGCATCGAAGACAAAATCATCCTCTCCGACCTCGCCTTTTATGGCTATCACGGCGTCATGAAGGAAGAGAATGCATTGGGCCAGCGCTTCCGAATTGACTTGGAATGTGGTGTCGATTTGAGCGCGCCAGGCAAAACTGACGAAGTTGGCGACACAATTTCATACGACCAAATCTTCAAACTCGTCGATGTTGAGTTTAATGCCACGCGCTACAAGCTGATCGAAGCGCTCGCGCAGCATATCGTCGACAAACTTTTCGACGCATTTGAAACGATTGAATGGGTGCGCATTCGCGTGCGCAAACCCGAAGCGCCAATTCCAGTGGTCGCTGGTGAGTTTGCCATTGAGATTGTTCGCGATCGGGAGCCAAACTAATGGCCAAAGCTTGGCTCGGCATGGGCGCAAACATCGGCAGACCACGTGCGCAATTGTTGGAAGCGCTGCGTCGGCTTGATGCCCATCCAGATATTCACATCCTGCGCAAGTCAACCATTATCGAAACGGACCCTTGGGGCAAAACCGATCAAGAGCCGTTCCTCAACATGGCTGTTGAGGTTGAAACTGCTCTCGGGCCCATCGATCTGCTCGATAGCTGCTTGATGATTGAAGAAGCCATGGGGCGCGTTCGGGAAGAAAAATGGGGCCCGCGCTTAATCGATATCGACGTCATCGCCTATGGGCAAACGCGTATGAACAGCGAACGACTAACGCTACCTCACCCGCACGCGCATGAGCGCAGCTTCGTACTCGACCCACTAGAAGAGATCGCACCACAAGTCGGCGAATGGATCAAAAAGGTTGCTAACGCTTAATCTGAGCGACCAACTGAATTCAGGACAGTCAAAGCTGCATCAAATTCAGTTCTTTTAAAGGCACGTACGCGCAAAGCTTCCGCATCGTCACCCCATTGCTGTGCTTGGTAGTTCTCGTCCAAATAGGCGAGTTCCCAAACCTTCTCCGCGTCCCACAGGCCTTCGGCAAGCCCAACGGACAAAACACCTGAGCCAGTAATCGACGTGAGTGACATAGTGGCAAACGTGCTCATTACACCATACGTCGCAAGGACCTCATTCATCCGAAGCGCAACCTCTTTTGGTTGCTCCTGATGCATGATGCCCGTGATGACAGAGAATGATAGATCGTAACGATCTTCAAACGATTTGAGCGCGCCGCCCCACTCTTTTTCTTGCAAATCAACTAATTCTTGCGGGCTATCGGCGCGATAAACCAAAAGGTCGTTGCCGACGAAGCTGACGATCTCTTCCTTGACGGCATCAATCGTTTCGTCGCCACGTTCAATCGAGGTATTCACCAAACGTGTCAGCGGCATCTTGCTCGGATCGATTTCCTCGACTTGCGCTTCCCATTCTTCAGCCAAAGACTTTGCAAGTGCAGCATTTGGCACGCGCACTGTCTTTTTTCCGGGCGTCTTAATCGGCTTTCCATCAAGCTCAATTTGAAAAAGACCTTCAACCGCAGACACATCTACCGATTTGTAGAATCGTTTTGGCAATTGCTGCTTCTGGTGTTTCTGCGCACGACCATAACCATCTTCGCGGTGCGCTTCGGCATCTTCAAGAATGTCCCGCATGAAATTATCCTGTTAGTTCGTCAATTGCCTCAAGCATTTGACCGTAATTTTCAATCACCAAATCGGCACCCGCGGCACGCAGTCTATCAGCATCATGATAGCCCCAGTTCACCCCAAGCGCCCGTGCGCCAGCCGACTTAGCCATTTCCATATCATAGCTCGTGTCGCCGATCATCACTGTGCGTTGGGCATCAACGCCCGTATCTTTCATCGCCGTATGCACCATACCCGGGTGGGGCTTTGATGGATTATTGTCTGGCGTTTGCAACGTATGAAAATGATGACCAAAGCCCTGCTCTCTAAACAGACGCTCGACGCCTTTCAGGCGCTTGCCTGTGGCAATGCCAAGAAATGTCTCATCTTGGTTGCCCAGCGCATCAATAGTCTCAGCAGCACCATGATAAATAGTTTCGCGGAGCAAACCGTTTTCGATTTTGTGGTTGATGTTGTCGCGATACTGCTGCGCCAAATCAAACGCTAAATCTTGGTCGTCATTCCCCAATAGCTGAAGCATGATGATTTCAAGGTTCAACCCAATCCCTGAGCGGACGGCCTGTTCATCTGGCTTAGGCAAACCATTGGCTTCAAATACCTGATGAGCGGCTTCGACAATATGGCCAGCGCTGTCGACAATTGTGCCATCAACGTCAAATATTGCTAGTCGGATCAACCTTCAGCCCTTTCGCGCAAGCCTTCATCCCGAAGTGTTGCATCAAATGCAATCGCAGCGAGAACGACTTCGCGCATTCCACCACGCTCTAGATCAATTGCGCTGCGGATTTTGATATGCCGCAAGTCTTTGCCCGTACCTTCCAATAATTCATTGGGGTTAGGCAAATGCGCACCATGGAAAAACTGCAAATTTACATGCTGTTTTTGACCGCAAATCGTAACAATCGTCGAGTTACCAACGAAGCCGGGAAAGCCCCATCTTTTCATCCGCGCCAGGCTAGGTTCAATTTCAGCAACAAAATCGTAAGCGGCGCGTGCCAGTTCCTCAATATGCGGGTCCAGCTTCGAAAAGTGCGAAAGATCAGGCAACGTCTATTCCTCGTCCAACTTGTCTTCGTCTTGAGGATCATAATGCTTTGTGTTGAAACCAAGCAAATCAAACGTTTGCTGCATATGCGGCGGCAATGGCGCAGTAATGTCGATGCGTTTTCCGCCTGGCATCGGCAACGCTAGGCGCCGCGCATGGAGGTGCAAGCCCCTCCCAAGATCGTCTGGCCGCTCCCAGTTCTCAACATTGAAGTAACGCGGGTCGTTGACGATTGGCGTACCAAGTTCAGCCATATGCACACGAAGTTGGTGTGTACGCCCTGTGACTGGTTTCAAGCTCACCCACGCAAACTTATGCGCAGCTTCGTCAGTTACGGAATAATGCGTCACAGAATGTTGTGCACCCTTCACGCTCTGATCGACCACGACCATCTGCTCGCCATCTTCAGTGGCTT
>CAJXLH010000207.1 GCA_913055925.1 uncultured Maritalea sp.
TGGCCCGGCTTTTGATTGTTGATCGACCAATTTGGATTTTAGATGAACCCACCTCCGCGCTCGACAAACAGGGCGAGGCCTGGGTGGGTGCACTGATTGCCAATCACGCCAAGCGCGGCGGCATTACCATTGCGGCAACCCATCTCGACATCCCCAACGTACCGGCGGATAACATCAAGACCGTGATGATTGAGGGCGTTTCTATATGAGAGCATTTCTCGCCGTCATCAAACGCGATCTAAAGCTCGCCACCCGCATTGGGGGTGATGCACTTACGGTAGTTTTATTCTTTCTCATGGTGGGTGCCATTATGCCGTTCGCCATCGGACCAGACAAAGAATTGCTGTCACAACTCGCACCTGCCATCATCTGGATCTCAGCGTTGCTGTCGCTGCTTTTGGCGCTTGATCGCTTGTTCCGTAACGATCATGAAGACGGCTCGCTTATTGCGATGCGCCAAGCCGGTTTGCCGCTTGAGCTGATCATCTTTGCCAAACTGATCGCGCATTGGCTCACCTCAGCCCTGCCATTGATCTTGGCCACCCCTTTGTTGGCGATTTTGCTCAATCTTGATTTCGCTCAATCCATCAAAGTCATTTTGACGCTACTCATCGGCACGCCGGCGCTGGTGTGCTTTGGGGCCATTGGCGCGGCGGTGACCGTGACAATTAAACGCGGCGGCTTGATCGCCCCGATCCTTATATTGCCACTTTCAATTCCTACGCTGATCTTTGGCGTAAGCGCACTTTCAACGGGCGCCATTTCGGGAGCATCTTATGCGGCCTTTTTGTTCTTGGCGGCAATCACATTGCTCTCACTTGTGTTCACGCCCTTTGCAACAGCGCTTGCGTTGAAAATGGGAGCCGACTAGAAAAAACTATGGCACAAAACGCATCTTCAGAACCGACACCTCAAGATTTGGGGTTCTTTTCGCGGCTCGCACACCCTGGCTATTTCCTTCAATGGTCAGCTTATTGGCTCAAACCATTGGCCATTTTGGTCTGCGCGCTCTTGGCCATTGGCCTGTTCTACGCCTTTTACAATTCGCCTGCGGATTATCAGCAGGGCGATACGGTACGGATTTTGTATATTCACGCACCCGCGGCATGGCTCTCGCAGTTTAGTTATGCGGTGATGGCCGTTGCCTCAATCGGATCGCTCGTATGGCGACACCCTTTAGCAGATGTGTCCGCTAAAGCCGCCGCCCCCATCGGCGCAACCTTTACCGCCATTGCTTTGGCTACCGGCGCTTTGTGGGGTCGACCCACTTGGGGCACATTCTGGGAATGGGATGGCCGCATGACCTCGACCTTGGTGATGCTCTTTATCTATCTCGGCATCATTGCCTTGTGGCGTACCTTTGAAGATCAAGCACGGGCCGGCCGCATAATTGCCGTGATCACGCTTGTCGGTGCCATCAATGTACCGATCATCAAATTTTCCGTAGAATGGTGGAACACACTCCACCAGCCAGCAAGCGTCTTCCGTTTGGATGGGCCGACCATGCCAATGTCCATGTTGATCCCACTGTTTGTGATGTTCTTTGCATTTTCATTTCTCTTTTTGCTGCTGCATTTCATCTCCATGCGCGCAGAAATTTTGCGCCGCCGCATTCGGTCGGCTGAACGGCGCAATGCACAACGTCTACGGAGCCAAGGCTAATGATTGATATTGGACAACATGCCGAATACATCATTGGTGCTTATGCTATTACCGGACTTTTGGTGGGCGCACTGATCATCTGGATCAATCGCGATTACGCGACCCAAGAAAAGCGTCTCAAAGACCTAGAAGCAAAAGGCATTCGTCGTCGTTCAGACGAGAAAAAAGTATGAAGAAATTTGCCATCTATTTGCTGCCGTTAGTGATCGCGGGCGGTCTTTTTGCGCTGTTCGCAAGCCAGATCGACAAAGATCCAAACCTTCTGCCCTCAGCACTCATCAACAAGCCAGCGCCGCAATTTGAATTGCCCGCTCTTGAAGGTCATGATCAACCCGGCTTTTCTACTGCCGATTTTGAAGGGCAGCTCACCCTCGTCAATGTCTTTGCGAGCTGGTGCGCACCCTGTCGCGATGAACATGAATTTTTGATCGATCTCGCTAAGCGAGACGACGTCAAAATCTATGGGATCAACTACAATGATCCACCAGAAAACGCGCGCTCTTTCCTCGCCGAACTGGGCAATCCATACGACGCCATCGGTTCAGACCGCAATCGCCGTGTGAGCCTTGATTGGGGTGTTTATGGTGTGCCGGAAAGCTACCTTGTCAATGGGGAGGGGCTGATTGTCTATAAGCACACCGGCCCCATCAACGCCGAAAGCTATCAAAAAGATTTGCTGCCAGCGATTGAAGCGGCGTTGATAAACTGACTATCAAAAAACAATGGTTTGTCTATCTGGCACCAATTGGCGGGGGTGCCGGGGAAGGCCCGAAAGGGCCGACGGCGGCATCAAAAAAAGTCGGGGGTGCCGGGGTAGCGAACAAAGTGAGCGATGGCGGCGCGAAAAAACTACGCCTTCTCCTCCGCATCCGGCGCGTATTTAGTCAAAATCGGCACCACAAGTGCGAACGAAAAAACCAAAGTGAGCGGCATGATGCCCCACACTTTAAACGCCACCCAAAAGTCGGTCGAAAAGTTCCGCCAGACAATTTCGTTGATCGCAGCCAAAACAAAAAAGAAAATCGTCCAGCGCCAAGTGAGAATGCGCCAGCCTTCTGGCTTCAACTTATAAACATCGCCAAAGACATATTTGAGAAGGCTTTGCCCAAACAGCAAGCCGCCAAGCAACACGCCACCAAAGAGTATGTTTACGATCGTAGGCTTCAGTTTGATGAAAGTATCGTCCTGCAACCAGAGCGTAAGGCCACCAAAAATCAGCACCACCACACCTGTGACAAGCGGCATCACCGCTACGCGTTTAAGGATCAACCAGCTCAATAAAAGCGAGATCACCATCGCGCCCATAAACCAACCTGTGGCGACAAAAATCCCGGCGCGACTGTTTAAAATGAAAAACAAAACCAAAGGCCCAAGCTCAAGCGCGAGCTTGATCAATTGAGGTTTAAGTTCATCCCAATCTAATTCTTGGCTTTGTGTATTTTCACTCATTTCAACTCTCTTGATCTCTTGCACTGTGCAGCACATCTTGAAAATGCTTGGCCCAATCTGCGGGCTGCAATTTCATGCTGCTCTCCCCAATCGCCACTTCAATGGCTTGCACATCTTCATATGAAGTAGGAAGCGTATAGCCCGAAAGCCAGACCTTATCCTCTTCAATTTGTTTCTCAAACGCGTGAAGCAAAGCCTTTTGCTCGGCGGTGATGTGAACCACAAAATTTGGCGTTTCCGGCACATCTGGGATGGTCCGCACGCCGTCTAACTTATTCAATTCGACGGCCAACGCTTGCGCATATGCCGTGAATTCACCCACCCGTGGCAAATACTCATCAATCCCGATCAGCGCTGAGATGGCTTGCGGAAACTCAAACGGTACATTGGCGCCATGGCGCGTGAACCAAACGTCGCAATCGGCCAAGAAGTCTTCATCGGCCACCAAACCGCAACCGCCAATATTGGCCAACTCTTTGTAAAAGCTGCAATAAAGGCTATCACAAAGCGCCGCAATCTCTTCAAGGGACTTGCCATAAGCACCCGCAACGCCAAAAACACGCGCGCCATCAATATGGAAATGTACGTCGCGTTCGCGACACCAAGCAGAAATCTTTTCCAGCTCTTCAAACGGCGTCAATTTATAGGCAGCACGTCGAAGGGGCAGTTCAACACTCACCACGGCTGGCACTTCACCAAGCTTGTCCAAATCATCTGCCGTGAAGGTTTGATGTGCATCGCCCAATCGACGAAACCGGATAGGATGCATCATCTCCACCGCTTCCATTTCGTCCATGTCGAAATGGGTCATGCGATGAATGGCCACCAAATTATTGCCTTTTCGCTCAACCGCTGTGCGCAGCGCCACCATTTGGGCGATCATGCCTTTGATGCAAAACCGTGCCCCGCTGGTGCCAAACAGCTCTTTCAGCCGTTCAACAACCAAATCGCTCGCACCGCCAGAACCATAAACATCGCTCGGCAATTGCGCATATTTCGATTGCGCAAGCTTTGTCAGCATGTCCGCCGGACTGAAAGGCGCAAATGAATGCAACACATGAGTGCAATCAAGCATTTTCTGGCGATCAACCATCCAAACCTGCCTCGCCGCCAGCAATTGCTTCGGCAAACTCCGAGGCTTTGAACGGCTCAAGATCATCAATGCCCTCGCCCACACCAATAAAGTGCACCGGCAATTTGTGCTTTTTCGCAATTGCGACGAGAATACCGCCGCGCGCCGTGCCATCCAATTTAGTCATCACCAAACCTGAAACACCCGCTCTTTTGCCAAATATCTCGACCTGATTCAGCGCGTTTTGGCCGGTGGTTGCATCGAGCGTCAGCAAGGTGGTGTGCGGCGCATTCTCATCGATTTTTTTGATCACGCGGATGATTTTCTCAAGTTCCGCCATCAGTTCATCGCGATTTTGCAACCGTCCAGCCGTATCGATGATCAACACGTCGGCGCCGGTTTCTTTCGCTTGTGTGACCGCATCATAGGCCAAACCTGAAGCATCCGCGCCCGTCGGCCGCGTGATGACTTCAACGTTGGAGCGTTGACCCCAAACCTGCAACTGTTCAACCGCTGCCGCACGGAAGGTATCGCCAGCGGCCAGCAAAACTTTCTTGCCTTCGCCGGTAAGTTTTGACGCAAGCTTGCCAATGGTCGTGGTTTTACCCGATCCATTAACGCCAACCATCAAAATGACATGCGGCGTATTTGATCCATCAAGCACAAGCGGCACCGCCACCGGCTCAAGCACTTTGACCACTTCATCGCGCAAAACTTCGCGGATTTCATCAACCGATATTTCTTTGTTGAAACGATCCTGCGCCAATTTTTCGGTGATTTCCACCGCCGTATCAACGCCCAAATCCGCTTGGATCAAAACATCTTCGAGCTGCTCTAGCGTTTCATCATCCAACTTGCGCTTGGTGAAAACCGACGCGATATTTTCGGTGAGCTGATCTGAAGACTTTTTGAGACCAGACGTAAGCCGCTGGAACCAATTTTTCTCTTTATTGCCGCCACCGGTCGCACTGCTCCCGTCCCCGGCACCTCCGCCATTTTTATCGTTTCCACCAGTCGCTTTGCTCGCCGCATCACTAACAGACCCTTCTGGCTTCGCCTCGTCCTGCGATGATGCCGCGTTAGACGCATCCGACTCTGGCGGGGGTGCCGGGGAAGGTTCGACAGAGCCGACGGCGGCATCAACAGGCTGCACTTCGACTTTTTCGGTCGTTTCCTCGGTTTGTGCCTCTGGTTTTTCCGCTTCCTTTTTGCCGAACAAGCGACCAAAGAAACCTGGTTTT
>CAJXLH010000208.1 GCA_913055925.1 uncultured Maritalea sp.
ATTTGTGGGACAACCGGATGGAGAAACGCGTTTATGATGTGTTTGTGGATATTTGGGATCGCGAAGATTTGTGGGTGACCATTGACCGTGCCAATTTGAACCCGCCAAAGAAAGTAAAAGGCAATCAAAACGGGTTCATCCATTGGGATGTGGATACCTCACTTGATCCTTTGCCGGTGGGCGTGCAGGCGGTGCTTAGCCTTAAAAAGCAAGATAGTGAAACAGGCGGTTTTCAGTGCGTTCCTTATCTCTTTGAGCACTTTGAAGAATGGAAGAAAACACAGCCCGCCGATCGCGATCCACAGCATCCTGATATGACCGGCATCGACATCGTCAATGTGGATTTGGAACCGGGTGATCTTTTGATCTTTAATGCGCTGCTGGCACATGGGGTTCGCCCCAACCATTCAGATGATCGCGTGCGTATGGCGCAATATATTTCAATGCATCCTGCAGACTATGACAATGCGGCGGAGCGGGAAGAACGCATTCGACTGTGGCGTGAACTTGACTATCCAAAGCGTGATGCCTTCCCCGGTGATCCGAGGGATTGGGAAAAGAAAAACGCGCAAACCGCAAAGCTAAATCCGCTTGGCGAAAAACTGCTCGGCCTCAAGCCTTGGTAGGCCCAGTTGCAGGCGCGGTGCCTCCCTGCCGCGCTTGCTCATTGATTTTTGTATAGCTGCCTTAAAACTTTCAGCAATTCCTCCTGCACCCTTTTTGTGCGAACGTCGTTTCAAGAAACGAGACGCCGCAAACAAAGCGAGTAGATGATGAACGGCAGCAATTGGATTGGGCGGATTATCTTTGGCGGCTTCATTCTTTTCGTATTGTTGCCGCTGCTGCCTGGCGTTTTTCGCGTGTTCAAACTGGCAGGTGGTCGAGCGTTGTTGCCCGATAATCCGCGCGCCAATGCGGCGCCGTTCCCGATCCTTTTGCACATCGTCGCGAGTGTCGTTTATGGCGTGCTTTGTCTGTTTCAGTTCTCGACGCGCTTTCGCAAAAAACACCTTAATCTGCATCGCTTGTTTGGGCCGATTGCGGCCATTGCAGGGTTGGCGGCCGCTGCGTCAGGGCTTTGGATGACCCATTTTTATAGTTTTCCGACCAATCTTCAGGGCGCGCCACTATATTGGTTTCGTTTGCTGATTGGCACGGCGATGTTTGGCTTTGTCATTATCGCGATCCGCGCGATCATAGGTCGTGACGTCATGACCCACCGCGCATATTTGATCCGCGCATTTGCGATTGGTACCGGCGCGTCGACCCAAGCTTTTTTCGGCATTTTTTGGATCATCGCAACGGGTGAAGAGGCCCTGGGCACGTTCCGCGATGCTGTTATGATCGGCGCATGGCTTTTTAATTTAGCAGTTGCCGAATGCATTATTCGTCGTGGTCAAAAACCAGGTCGTAAAACAAGTCATCGATCTCGTTCGGTCGTCGCCTAAGCCTTCGCGAATGCCATAACGGCCCGGCTTATGGCCGGGTGTGGTCATTTTTCCCTTTTTTTCCCGCGGATTTCACCCTATATGTGCATTTCGCTGCCCGGTACGTGCCGGATTATTTGTATTCCCGGGGCCTTACCGATCCTTTAGGGAACTGTCCCTGTTTAGGCTCGTGGGTCTTTACATACGGTGCCCACCTACTTTTGTAGGTTCCCAGGATCAAAATAAATCCGACGGCCAGGGCGGCCTTTATTATCTTTGACAAGAAAGCGCGCCGATTGGCCGAGATCGTCGACAAAAAACAAGCCAAAGCCGACCTTCGCGTTCAAGCGAACGAACGTCGCGCTGCCCTCTCCCCGTCCTTTCGAAAAGAGGCGGCCTATGCCGCAGCGGAGACATTTGTCACCGCGGTGCCGTACCGCGAAAGCCAAATTATTTCGCTTTATTGGGGCATTCGCGACGAATTGAGCACAGAGCCATTGCTCGTCCAGTTGATGGATGAGGGTTATAAAGTGTGCTTGCCTGTGGTGAAGGGCCGCGATGTGCCGCTTGAGTTTCGCATTTGGGAAGAGGGGCAACCGCTCGCGCCATCTGGTTTTGGTACCCTTGCGCCGCAAGAAGGCGCGCCGGTCGTTGAACCGGATGTGATGGTGCTGCCCATGCTCGGGTTTGATGCGAATGGCAACCGGCTGGGTTATGGGGCAGGTTATTACGATATTACAATTGCGAATATCTCAAAGCCGCTAACACTTGTCGGTTACGCCTTCGCCGGGCAAGAAGTTGACGTGATGCCCGCAGAGCCGCATGACAAGCCGTTGGATATGGTGGTCACCGAAGCAGGTGTGCGCAGATTTAAGTCGGAAGGGGCGGCGAAGTGAGAATTTTGTTTCTTGGCGATGTGATGGGCCGCGCGGGCCGCGACGCAGTGCAACGCTATCTCCCCGGCCTAAAGCGCGACTATAATTTCGACTTTGTCATCGTAAATGGCGAAAACGCCTCCCATGGTCGCGGCATCACCGAAAAGCATTATCGCGAATTGCTCGATGCGGGCGCGGACGTCATCACGCTGGGTGACCACGCCTTTGATCAACGCGAAACACTGGCGGTGATCGCGCGCGAAGAAACGCTTTTGCGCCCCATCAATATGAATGCCGTCGCGCCGGGGCGCGGCTCCATGATGTATGAAACATCTGCGGGCCAACGTGTCTTGGTGATCAACGCGCTCGGGCGCGTTTTCATGAACCCTATCGATGATCCATTTGCCGCTGTCGATGATGCCCTAAATGCATGCCCATTGGGCGATGTGGCGGACGCAGCCATTGTTGATTTTCACGCCGAAGCGACATCTGAAATGCAAGGCATGGGACATTTTTGTGATGGTCGCGCGTCGCTTGTTGTGGGTACACACACCCACATCCCCACCGCCGACCATCGCATCTTAAAAGGTGGCACCGCCCTTATGTCCGACGCGGGCATGTGTGGCGACTATGACAGCGTGATCGGCATGCAGGCCGACGAGCCCGTACATCGATTCGTCACCGGCATGACCAAAGACCGCTTCACACCCGCTGAAGGCGAACCGAGTGTTTGTGGTGTTGCTATTGAAACGGGACCCGATGGGCTTTGTATTTATGTGGCGCCTGTGCGGGTAGGTGGGAGTATTTCTGAGGCGTTGCCTTTTTAGGGAGAGGTGCGGGGCCCTTTTTGAGTTCATTTTGATATCTAAACAGTATGAGAAAATGGGGCATGTTTATAGCAATTAGGCGCTGCTTAGGTTCGATTTTGATGGTTGCAGCAGATAGTCCAGGTAAATTTTTGATCGGACTTGTAACTTGGGTTGTTGTGATATCGTTTGCCATAAACCTTGTATTCGAAAATGCGTTTGATGGTAACCTTCGAGCCGACGAAGTTTCTTTTGTTGAATCTCTGCAGTTGATCGAACCATGGCAGTATGGGTATTTAGCAGTTTTCTTTCTCTACACCTTGTTCATAAGCTCAACCGTTTTCTGGTTTGTTTTTTGTTGGATGAACCTTGTAAGTTCCAAGCAAGACAATTTTTTTCGAAAGACTTTACATGCTGTTGCGCGATTCGTTGGCACATAAGAAATGACAAATGACCGCTTCACCCCAGCTGAGGGCGAACCCAGCATTTGCGGCGTCGCCATAGAAATGGGACCTGACGGCCTAAGCACTTATGTTGCACCGGTGCGGGTGGGCGGCAGTATTTCTGAGACGTTGCCTTTTTAGAAGTTTTTGGAGCAGTGAACTTTCTGTTTTGAGCCCGACCCAGACATACAATTGCAGTCAAGTGAATGTCAGCTATGGAATTGTGTTCATCAAGGTCTTCTGGTTGTTGCCAAACTCGTAGAATTCTGCCTAGAATCGGACCTCAATTGAGTGAAGAACCTTGAAATATCTGATAAAACTTTGCTTGTTCTGGTTTGCATCCAAAATGTTCAAACTTTTAGAAATTCTGAATAGGTTTTTGACGTTCTTCTTTAGAACGCTGTTCGCGCAGATTTTGTCGGCGACCTTGTTTTTAGCAATTGCAATTTGTGTTGCCCAAGCTGCAACAGCGCCAGTTTATTCGCAACTAGAGACACTAGCTCTCGGCACCCTCAAAGAAAGTGGTCAAAAAGTATTGAGAGACTATTGGCCATCGGAAATTGTCATATTTGTGTCGGTAGACGCGCATTTCGAAAGTCGTGCTTTTAGAGCTGCATCAAAATTGTCAGAATTGAATATTGCAGAGATGGTTGATACCGGCATCGATGAGATCGCTCCGCTAAAGCAGAGTTTGTTATTTTTTGTTGAAGTATCCAGCAGCAATGATCCAGTTGTTTTCGATTTGCTGAACACGACTATGGAGAGATTTGGCGACGACAATCCAATGTTTAGCACCACCCATGCAACTGAAATGGTACGCAGAGAGCTAAGCGATAGCGATGTTGCAAGCTTGGAATATATTGCTGACAACAATGGTGCTAGCCAGAGGGTCAAATATCTATTCTGGAATTCGCGCAAACTAGAGTCATTGGACCCTTGGGATCGGACTGCAGTATACGACATGCTCGCAGTAAATGCGCTAATAGGCGCCGAACCCTTCGCACAGAAGATCCGAAATACAAATTTCCACACATTCTTCTCTAGAGCGTCAGACCTGCCCTTCTACTTAGGAAAGCAAGAGATATCTAGCGATATATGTCGCTCTCTAAAGTTGGTAGACTTTATACTAGAAGGTTGGGAAAGTGGCTCGAATCTTGAGCGGTTCATCGAGACCACGTATGCGGATTGCGAAGGTAGCCAGTTTTAGATTGCCCTGTTCTAACATAGAACTACTTGAAATGTCTGGCACAGTATGAGGCAAATTCGGGAATTTTGTATGCCGTATAATTTGTCCGCAAAGCCGACCTCGACAAAGTCGAAAAACTTATCCCCGCCCTCTGAACCCATGGCACAATGTTCCCACCTTTCTTGGAACCGTGCAGCCCAATGACGATTGGGGAGCGGTGAGGAACTCTTTTTGCGCCGCCGTTGGTCACTACGTTCTCGACCCCGGCACCCCCGCCAATTGGTGCGCACCAATCAGGTTGGGGGAAGTGAAAAGGCAGTGTGGGCATACTCTCGCACGGCCGTCATCCCCGCGAAGGCGGGGATCCAGGTCTGAAAAACAAAGGAACCGAAGCGCTGCGGTTCCTGGAAAGCCCAGCCTGGATCCCAGACTAAATCTGGGATGACGACAGAGTGTGTTGCCAGCACCTACCTCAAAGAAAGGGAATGACTGAAGTGAGAGACGATCTCATTTCGCTTTTGAGAAAGACAGACCAGTCCGACGCCGAGGACAGCTGTAAACCGCTGGTGGTTTGATGACCGCCGATGAAAATCAATGGAACTGAGAAC
>CAJXLH010000209.1 GCA_913055925.1 uncultured Maritalea sp.
CGCCTTGCGCGCCAGCTTGGCCAGTTCGCGCTCGAGGTTCCGCACGCCCGCCTCGCGGGTGTAATAGCGGATGATGTCGGTCAGCGCGGCGTCGGTCAGCTCGAACTCGCCCTTCTTCAGGCCGTGCCCCTTGAGTTGCTTTTCCAGCAGGTGCTGCTTGGCGATCTCGACCTTCTCGTCCTCGGTGTAGCCGGCGAGCGTGATGACCTCCATCCGGTCCAGAAGCGGGCCCGGCATGTTGTAGGAGTTCGCGGTCGTCAGGAACATCACGTTCGACAGGTCGTATTCCACTTCGAGATAGTGATCCACGAAGGTCGAGTTCTGCTCAGGGTCCAGCACCTCCAGCATCGCAGAGGCCGGGTCGCCACGGAAGTCCTGACCCATCTTGTCGATCTCATCGAGCAAAAACAAAGGATTGGATTTACCAACTTTCTTCATGGACTGCACGACTTTACCCGGCATTGAGCCGATATATGTCCGGCGGTGACCACGAATCTCTGCTTCGTCGCGCACGCCACCAAGCGACATACGCGCAAACTCACGGCCAGTTGCCTTTGCAATAGACTTACCGAGCGAAGTTTTACCAACACCTGGAGGGCCTACGAGACAAAGAATCGGGCCTTTCAACTTGCCAGTACGCGCTTGCACCGCAAGATATTCCACAATCCGCTCTTTGACCTTCTCAAGACCATAGTGCTCAAGGTCCAAAACCTCTTCAGCGTAGGCCAAGTCTTTCTTGATCTTGGTCTTCTTGCCCCAAGGCAAACCAAGCAACCAATCAAGATAATTGCGAACAACTGTTGCTTCTGCAGACATTGGGCTCATCTGCCTAAGCTTTTTCAGCTCAGCATTGGCCTTTTCTTTCGCTTCTTTCGACAGTTTTGTCTTGTTGATGCGCTCTTCAAGCTCTGTTAGCTCGTCCTGCCCATCTTCGCTGTCGCCAAGTTCTTTCTGAATGGCCTTCATTTGCTCATTCAAATAGTACTCGCGCTGCGTTTTCTCCATCTGGCGCTTAACGCGCGTACGGATGCGACGCTCAACCTGCAAGACTCCGATTTCGCCTTCCATCAACTCAAGCACACGGGTCAAACGGCCCGTGACTGAGGCAATGGCCAAAATCTCTTGTTTCTCTTGGTTTTTCACCGCCAGGTGAGACGCAATCGTATCAGCAAGTTTTGAATGTTCTTCGATCTGAGAGACCGCACTCACCACCTCTGGCGAGATCTTTTTGTTCAGCTTCACATAGTTTTCGAATTCATTGACGGCCGAACGTGCAAGCGCTTCCGCTTCCACTTCATCATCATCTTCAGATTCGAACGGAATGGCTTCCGCTTCAAAGTAATCCTCAGAGCGAACAAAATTCTCAATATGTGCGCGGGAAATACCTTCGATCAACACCTTCACTGTGCCGTCAGGCAGTTTCAAAAGCTGCAACACAGAGGCAATTGTGCCGACCTCGAACACATCTTCTGTGCCCGGATCATCCTCTTGCGCATTCTTTTGCGTCACCACAAGGATGTTTTTGTCTTCGCGCATCACTTCTTCAAGCGCTTTAACCGACTTCTCACGCCCTACAAAAAGCGGCACGATCATGCCCGGAAACGCAACAATGTCACGTAGCGGCAGAACCGGATAAACCCGGCCAGATTCGGTTGAAATGTCTTTTTTGTCGTCGTCCGACATAAATGGTCCTTTCATCAACCGGTTATGTAGTTCCAAAAAGAGGCAACATCATAACCGTCATATCGTGCGGGAGGCGCACGACAACGGTCGCTCACCCAGATACGCGTAGGGCAAACAGACTCAAGTTAAGAACTACTAGATAGGAAGTTTTCTTGGCCCGACAAGTACGCCGCCGGACCAATCAACAAAACTTTACCGTTTAGCGCGTTTTACGCGCCTGCATCCGCTTCTTCTTTGCGGTCGGCATAGATGTAAAGTGGACGCGCCTCTTTGTCGTTCACCACATCTGCGCTGATAACAACTTCCTCAACGCCTTCAAGTGAAGGCAAGTCATACATTGTATCCAGCAAAATCGCTTCCATGATGGAGCGAAGGCCACGAGCACCGGTTTTGCGCTCAATTGCCTGACGTGCAATCGCGTTCAACGCCTCATCTTGGAAAGTCAATTCGACTTCTTCCATCGTGAACAAGCGCTGATACTGACGCACCAAAGCGTTCTTTGGCTGTGTCAGAATTTGAACAAGGGCATCCTCGTCCAAATCTTCAAGTGTCGCGATAACCGGCAAACGGCCAATAAATTCAGGGATCAGACCGTATTTAGTCAAATCTTCGGGCTCAACCTCAGAGAAAATCTCACCAAGCTGACGATCTGCAGGGTCTTTCACATCGGCGTCAAAGCCAATTGAAGTGCCCTCACCACGCGCATTAATGATCTTTTCAAGGCCAGCAAATGCACCACCAACGATAAATAGAATGTTGGTTGTATCCACTTGCAAGAATTCTTGTTGCGGGTGCTTACGACCACCTTGTGGTGGCACGCTGGCAACAGTGCCTTCCATGATCTTTAGCAAAGCCTGCTGCACGCCTTCGCCCGAAACGTCGCGAGTGATCGACGGGTTGTCAGACTTACGTGAAATCTTATCCACCTCATCGATATAAACGATGCCGCGCTGCGCTTTTTCGACATTGTAGTCAGAAGCCTGCAACAGTTTGAGGATGATGTTTTCAACGTCCTCACCCACATAACCAGCTTCGGTCAATGTGGTGGCATCGGCCATTGTAAACGGCACATCGATGATACGCGCCAGCGTTTGGGCAAGAAGTGTCTTACCGCAACCCGTTGGCCCGATTAGCAGGATGTTTGACTTGGAAAGCTCAACATCTTGGTTTTTCGACGCGTGATTGAGGCGCTTATAGTGGTTATGCACCGCAACAGAAAGCACACGTTTCGCGCGGGCTTGGCCGATTACATAATCATCAAGAACTTCGCAAATCTCTGTCGGCGTCGGTACACCTTCCGATGATTTAACCGACGAAGACTTATTCTCTTCGCGAATAATGTCCATGCAAAGCTCAACACATTCATCACAGATAAACACGGTTGGCCCAGCAATAAGCTTGCGCACTTCATGCTGCGACTTCCCGCAGAATGAGCAATAAAGCGTATTTTTTGAACTATCGCCGTTACCGGTTTCTTTTGTCATTCAAAGCACTCCTGAATGTGCATCTTCGCGTAAAGCTTAACTACAAATGCTAACATCTGCACCTAAACAAACCGTAAGCCTTTTTGTGATCGTCGTTAAAACGACTTTGGCTTACAATTCCCGCACAAAGGTTTAATTGCAATAATCCCTTATGCGGAAATCAAATTCGTGATTAACAAATCCTACTTGGCTTCTTCGCCACGTTTTTCGTAAACGCGATCAATTAGGCCAAATTCTTTAGCGTCATGAGCAGTCATAAAGTTGTCGCGATCGAGCGCTTGCTCAATCGTGTCATAATCCTGCCCAGTATGCTTAACGTAAATTTCGTTCAAACGGCGTTTCAAATTCGCTGTATGTTCAGCGTGAATAAGAATATCTGTTGCCTGCCCGCGATAACCTCCAGATGGCTGGTGCACCATTACTGACGCATTTGGCAATGCGCCGCGCATATCTTTCGACCCCGCAGCAAGCAACAATGAACCCATTGACGCCGCCTGGCCCACGCAAAGTGTAGCGATTTCGGGCTTGATGAACTGCATGGTGTCGTAAATCGACAGACCAGATGTCACCACACCGCCCGGCGAATTGATGTACATCGCAATTTCTTTTTTCGGGTTTTCAGCTTCGAGGAACAAGAGCTGAGCCACAATCAACGATGCCATAGCATCCTCAACTGGGCCGGTTACGAAGATGATACGCTCACGCAGCAATCGTGAGAAAATGTCAAATGAGCGTTCGCCACGGTTGGATTGCTCAACAACCATTGGCACAAGCGTGCTCATATATGTATCAACTGGGTCTTTCATGCGTGTCATCCTTGATGAATCGAATCGGCGTTACCACCGATCAGATATGATGCGTCTTAACGTGCGGTAAAACCGCTAGATAGGAATGTACCTCTATTCAATCAAGAGGTTTTCAATTCCTTACTTAACGCGCGCAGTGCATGAGGCAACATATCGATCAAATCTGTCGCAATCATGCCCTGTCCGCCATACTTTTGCGCGGCAAGCCCATGCAGATATACCCCTGCACTCGCCGCGTCAAACTTTTCAAGCCCTCGCGCCAAAAAAGCGCCTATTACACCGGCCAAAACATCGCCAGAACCCGCTGTCGCCAGCCAATGTGGTGCATTAGCGTTGATCCGCAATCGTCCGTCGGGCGCCGCGATCACCGTATCGGCGCCCTTCATCACCACAACAGCACCCGCCATATTCGCTGCCTGCCGTGCTGCATCAACCTTGTCGCTTTCCAACAATACGTTAGGAAAGAGCCGATTGAATTCACCACCGTGCGGCGTCAACACGACTTCAGAACTGTTATTGGCTATATGGTCAAAAAGCTCGGCTGGATCACTTTCAAAAATCGAAAGCGCATCTGCATCAAGCACGATTGCACGATTTGCCGCAAGGGACGTCAAAACATTGTGATGCGTCCCATCATTTACGCCACAGCCGGGACCAACAACAATCGAACGATATCTCGTATCAGCAAGCAGAGCGTCAAGCGGCTCAGACTTTATCATTTCAGCAGTAAGATGATTGGCGAATTCTTCGGCGATTTCCGGCGCGGCTTGAACGGACACCAACCCCGCTCCTGCTCGTAGCGCTGATTGGGCGCTCATGCGCGACGCGCCGGTTTTGTGAAGTTCGCCACCAACCACCAAGCAGTGACCCTTGCTATATTTATGATCGGTTTCGGAAACTTGCAGCCAATTTGATTGGAACGCGTTGACTTCGCACTTTGCGCCGACGGCTTTCGCCATATGATCAGCAATGCCAATTTGCCCCAACACGAGGTCACCACAGCGCGCCCGCCCCGGATACAGGAAGTGCCCCGGTTTAAAACGAAAAAAGCTGACAGTGCTGCTTGCTTGAATTGCAACACCAAGCACCTGCCCTGTTTCCCCGCATATTCCAGACGGTACATCAACCGCAACTACCGGGCGATTCAATTTGTTAGTTTGTCGAACTATCTTATCAAACTCCCCTACGATGGGCCTATCCAATCCGGCGCCAAACATGGCATCCACGATCAGACCCGCATCAGTCAACGCATCGTCCGAAAAGTTCTCAGTATCACCCCAAAGGTCCAAAAAGTGGCGCGCGGCCGCGCCATAT
>CAJXLH010000210.1 GCA_913055925.1 uncultured Maritalea sp.
TATTCAAGCCGCAGGCGCCACGGTGGTGGGCATGTACCCCACTAGTCCAGCCGCTGAAATTCATCACCTCGTCAATTCGTCCGACACAGAGATCTTGTTCATCGAGGATCAAGAACAGTTCGACAAGATTGTTGAGCTTGAAGGCCAAACACCTAACCTCAAGAAACTCATCGTTTTCGATCCTAAGGGGCTAGGCAACGAACCCTTTCTTGACCTGCAATCGTTCGACCAACTCGCCGATGCGGGCAAAGAGGCCTATACAAAACACGAAGCTGAAATTCAAACGCGCATTGATGCAACAACCGAAGATGACACCGCCCTGATGGTCTTCACCTCGGGATCAACCGGTGCTCCAAAGGCAGCTGAGATTAGTCACGGCAACTATTTCGCAGCCGGGCAGCTGATCGATGGGTTCTTTGGTGGAAACGTGCTGCAAGGTTCGAACATTCTCAGCTATTTGCCGCTTTGCCATATCGCAGAGCAAGATATGACGGTCGTCAACGCATTGGCAGCCAACCACGTGATGAACTTTGGCGAAAGCCTGCGCACCATCACGCTAGATTTGCGCGACGCCGCGCCAGAACTTTTCTTTGGCGTGCCGCGCATTTGGGAAAAAATGCACGCGGGGCTGATGGTGCAGATCAAAACATCTAGCCCTTGGCAGACTTGGTTATCCGAAAAGGCATTGGCTTCAGCCGCCAAGCGTTCAAAAACACCAAGATCAAAATGGTCGCTTTCGCAAAAATTGAGCTATCAATTCTGGGATTTCACAGTTTACCGCCACCTTAGGAGTTTTCTGGGGCTTGGGCGAGTCAAAATCGCCATTACGGCGGCGGCGCCGATTTCACTGGACTTAATCACCTTCTTCCGTGGCATCGGCGTCAATATTTGCGAAATCTGGGGCATGACTGAGACAACAGGCGCTGCCTGTATGCAACCAGATTGGGGCGAAAGTGACGGGCGCGTTGGTTTCTTTCCCAATGGCGTCGAAGCCAAACTTGCGGACGATGGCGAATTGCTCGTCAAAGGCGGCATCGTTTTTAAAAGCTACTACCGCAATGAAAAAGCCACCAAGGAAACCTTGGTCGACGGTTGGCTGCACACTGGCGATATCGCCGCAAAACATGACGATGGTTCTTTCTCAATCATCGATCGGAAAAAAGACGTGATGATCAACGCGGCTGGCAAAAACCTGACGCCATCCCTCATCGAAAACACGATGAAATCATCGCACTTTATCAAAGAATGCATCGTTATCGCCGACAAACGCCCCTATGTCACAGCGCTCATTCAAATCGATTTTGAAACCACGCGTATTTGGGCGGAGAAGCAGGGCATCACCTATACGACCTTTCGCTCATTGGCGGAGAACAGTGAAGTTATTAAGCTCATCGATAATGAGGTCGCGCGCGAGAACAAACGCTTGGCGCGCGTCGAGCAGATCAAAAAAGTATCATTGTTGACCAAAGAGCTCGACCATGACGATGGCGAGGTCACCGCAACCCTGAAAGTCCGTCGATCCAAGATCGCCGAGGCTTACCGAAATCAAATCGAAGCGCTATATAGCGCGGAATAACCGGCCCGAACGTTCGGCGCGAAAGACACCTCAAGGAGGCCACCCATGGCATTCAAAGCCCCTGTGCAAGACATGATGTTTGTATTGAACAAACTTTGCGGCCTTCAGGAGATCGCCAATCTACCAGATTACGAGGATGCGCAACCTGAAATGGTGGAAGCCATTTTGTTGGAAGCTGCCAAATTCTCGCAAGAAGTACTTGCCCCAATGAATGCCGAAGGCGACCAAATCGGCGCAACTTACAATGATGGTTCTGTCACCACCGCGCCAGGCTGGAAAGAAGCCTATGCGCAGCTTGTTGAAATGGGTTGGAACAGCCCGAAAACAAGTGCTGAACATGGAGGCATGGGGCTACCTGCAGCGGTTAACGCCGCGATCCAAGAAATGTTCACCGCCGCAAATATGTCCTTCATGCTCGCGCCCCTGCTTACTCAAGGCGCAATTGAATCAATCGTGGGTTTTGCTGCTGACGAATTACAGGAGAAGTACCTACCAAAGCTTGTCACCGGCGAATGGACGGGCACCATGAACTTAACCGAACCGCAAGCTGGCTCAGACCTAGCCGCTATCACCAGCAAGGCGGTTCCCGAGGGCGACCATTTTCTCGTATCCGGCCAAAAAATCTTTATTACCTACGGCGAGCACGATATGGCAGACAATATCATCCATTTGGTATTGGCCCGTTTGCCAGATGCCCCGGCCGGTGTGAAAGGCATTTCGCTTTTCATCGTGCCTAAATTCTTAGTGAATGATGACGGCTCAATCGGTGACCGAAATGCGGTTGAATGCATTTCTATGGAGCACAAGCTGGGCATTCACGCCAGCCCGACCTGCACCATGAGTTACGATAACGCCATTGGCTATTTAGTTGGCGAGCCGCACGATGGGCTAAAATATATGTTCACCATGATGAACAATGCACGCCTAGGCGTCGGTCTACAGGGCGTCAGCGTTTCCGAGCACGCAACGCAACATGCCATTGAATACGCAATGGAACGCAAGCAAGGTCCAACAGCCGAAGGCGCAGCACCAACCATCATGGGGCACCCTGATATACGCCGCATGCTAGGACTGATGAAATCACGCACTGAAGCCTCCCGCATTCTCGCCTATCGAGCTGCCGCCTCAGAAGATTACGCGCACAAAGCGCAGGACACAGAGCTGCGCGCCTATCATCAAAGGCGGTTAGATTTGCTCATTCCGATCGTCAAAGGCTGGTCAACGGAGCTCTCTGTCGACACTTCATCACTTGGAATTCAAATTCACGGCGGCATGGGTTTCATCGAGGAAACGGGTGCCGCCCAGCATTTCCGAGATTCTCGGATCACGACAATCTATGAGGGCACCACAGGCATCCAAGCCCTTGATCTCGTGGGACGCAAAATCAAACGCGATCAAGGAAAAGCCGCCCTTGAACTTGTCGAAGAAATTCGCCAAACAGCTGCAATCACGGCTGAACGCACTGACGACAATGCCGATTGGCCACAACTTGCGGCAGTTGTTGAAGACGCCGCTCAAACCATTGAAGCCGTGACCAACTGGCTGGTTGAAAGAAACGACTACGCCCCACAAGCCGCCGCCGTCAACATCCTTGAACTCTTCGGCATTGCCCTCGGCGCGTGGGCCATGGCCGACGCCGCCATCGCCGCCGCCGATGAAATAGATAAAGGCAACAACACCAACCACCTCACCGCAAAACTGAAAATTTCAGCTTTCTACGTCGGCCACGTCTATCCAAAAGTTGCGACATTAAAGGAGATCATTTTCGACGGCTCAGAAGACGTATTGCAGCTAGACGCAAGCGATTTTGAGGTGCCTTAACCCGCAACAACTACTTGGTTGCGGCCATTGCTTTTGGCTTCGTAAAGCGCTGTGTCGGCGCGGCTTAATAACTTGTCGAAATTTTTGTCTTTTGTCGAATATTGCGCGATGCCGAAGCTCGCGGTCAGGGCGACTAGGCGATTGTCTTCAGATGGAATTCGCAAACGCATCAAAGAGCGGCGGAAATCGTCGGCCACTTTGCTTGCTTCGTTTGCTTCAATTCCTGGCAGAAGGAACAAAAACTCTTCGCCGCCAATCCGGGCAAACATGGCCGAATCGCAGCTGGCAATCGTCGGGATAAAGCTATGCGCGAGCTGGGTGATTTCTTTCAGCGCGGCATCGCCCACGGCATGGCCATATGTATCATTGATCGATTTGAAATGATCGACATCCAATAGCGCAACACTGATAGGTGGCGGCGGGGTTTGGTCGAAATACCCTTCCGCTTCATAAAAAACATGGCGGCGGTTGAACGCGCCTGTGAGTTCATCCGTAATCGACAGCTTGCGCAAAGACTGCTCGGCCCGCTTTTGCACCGTAATGTCCTGGAACAAAACCTGGATCACCGGTGTGCCTTCCCACGGCAGACGGCTGGCGGTAATTTTGATCAGCTTGTCCGGATCTTTACCACCATCGATCACGCTTTCCGCTTCCAAGGCATCTGACGTCGCATCAAACGCTTCCATCAATAGCGAGTTTGCATCCAAAAACTCGGCGCGGCGGATGTAATCAAGGAAATGTCGGCCAACCAATTCCGACTTTTTGGCCTCCAGCATGCTGCAGGCTTGGTTGTTGGCGTAAAGAATACCTTGTTGGGTGTGAAACAATAGCCCGATAGGCATGGCATCAAGCATCGCGCCCAAGCGCTGTTCTGTATCGAACAGCGACTCTTGCGTTTTTACGATGGTGTTGACGTCATCAACATCATCCGCAAATAGGTCGAACTCTTCCATTTGTCTCACTTACTCGAACATTCAAGCGGGTATAAGTCTAGCTGACCGAAGTTAAGAAACTACAATCAACACGCCACAGCAGCGCCAACGTGAGATCACTGCACCATGCAACGAGTCACGATCGGCATTTAATCATCAATTTCAATAGATTAGGATCACTCCGTGGTGACAATCCGGTCAATTGCCACGCGCTTAGTCGTCAAAAATCTCATGCCAATGCTACTATGCAGTTACCCGTATAGCGGCAGAATGCGCCATGAAAGATTAAGAAAACATCTCTAATTCGCTTTAGATTGTCGAACAATGTCGGATAAATCGCGCAACATTGCTTAGGCGCACTTGGCGCAAATGCCACGTATTTCAAGGCTGGTTTTGGAAGGGACAAAATCGCGCTTGTTGGACCATTCGGCCAATCGAGACTGTACAATCGCGTCAACAAATTCGGTGACATCGCCGCAATTTTCACAAATCGCGAACGCCACCAACCCTTCGTGGGCATGGCAATGGGGTTCGGCGCAGGCCACAAATGAGTTGAGGCTTTCAAGCCGGTGCACCAAATCCGCAGCTTGCAGTTTTTCAAGGGCCCGATAAATCTGCAAAGGCGCCTTTATGCCCTCTTCCCGGAGTTGGTCGAGAAGCTCATATGCGCTCAAAGGTGAATTTGCCGCTTCTAACCGCTCAAGCACAAGGGCTTGGTTTTTGGTCAGCTTCTCACTTTCAGCCATTGGACAAATCCTTTGTTTTTCGCGCACGCCAAATGGTAGCAACTGGCGTTAGACTAAACAAAAACATTATTGCGGCACACACAACAATTGAGGGACCAGACGCACTGTCTATGGTGAGACTGAAATTCAGCCCGCCGACAACTGAGATCACGCCAATAACCGACGC
>CAJXLH010000211.1 GCA_913055925.1 uncultured Maritalea sp.
AACAGAACCCGGAATACCCAAAGCTTGGGCTTGCTCTGGTGTCGGCACTTGGCCATATTGCTGCGCGAAATTGTTGAGTTGATTGCGATATGCGCGGTCAAAATCAACTGCCGATATAGACTCATTGCCTACACGGGCAACTGATGAACTGCCTAGATCTGTAAACACATATGCTATACCGGAGAGGCCGAAACTAAGGATCAGCACACCCATAAAGATCTTTGCGACCCAAGTGCTTGAGAGGCGTTTAATGGTATCGAGCATTTCGCATCCGTCTTTTTATTATTGCCAGTTGTTTTTAGCGCGGATTCACCCCGGCTTTGAGCGGCGCATAATAGACAGGGACTTGGGAAAATCGCAAGACTTCTTAAAGGGATAATCTGGGCTAAAGTAAAAATTATTTGTGAGGGAACGTTATGAGCAATCAAATTCGACCGCTAATTGCCGGAAACTGGAAGATGAACGGCGATGCTGGCTCCTTTTTGGAAGTTGAGGCCATCAAAGATAAGATGGCGGCGAACGTTGTGAACGCGGACGTGGCAATCTGTCCACCAGCGACACTTCTGCACCGCGTCAGCGCGGCTCTTTACGAGAGTGATGTGGCCACAGGCGCTCAAAACTGTCATGCAGAAGCTAAGGGCGCTTATACTGGCGACATTAGTGTTGACATGGTGAAGGAAGCCGGTGGTTCCTATGTGATTGTTGGTCACTCAGAACGCCGTGACGGTTATAGCGAGAGCAACGAGGATGTTGCAGCAAAGGCTTCTGCGGCGCTTGCTGGCGGTATTGTTCCAATCGTTTGTTGTGGCGAATCTCTTGACGTGCGTGAAAGCGGTAAGGCCATCGATGTTGTGGTTGAGCAAATTATTGCCTCTTGCCCAGATTTCGCAGCTAGCCAAGAAATCGTTGTGGCCTATGAACCGATTTGGGCAATCGGCACGGGCAAGACAGCGTCTGCAGACGATGTAGCTGAAATGCATGATGCCATTCGTGCTGCGCTTGTTGAACGCTTCGGCGAGCAGGGCGCTGCAATCCGCATTCTTTATGGTGGTTCTGTAAAACCTGCCAATGCCGCAGAATTGTTGGCTGTTGAAAATGTCAACGGTGCACTTGTGGGTGGTGCGAGCCTTAAAGCAGACGATTTTTGGGGTATTATATCTGCTGCATAATATATCGACTTCAAGTGGTCTTGATCGCGGATAATCAAACAAAATTTGATTTGCCACTGGTCAAGACCTACTTAAGTGTGTAGAACCGCGAAAATTCACAACAACTGATGAGAAGATTTTCCGAAAATGGAAACAGTTCTTATTGTCGTACATCTCTTTATTGTGGTCGCTTTGATCGCAGTCATTCTGTTGCAGCGCTCTGAAGGCGGCGCGCTTGGCATTGGTGGCGGCGGTGGCGGCGGGCTTATGTCTGCGCGCAGCTCTGCGAACCTTTTGACCCGTACAACAGCTATTTTGGCGGCGCTATTCTTTGCGACCTCAATTGGCCTGACGGTGATGAGTCAACTCAACAACGAAACAGAATCCATTCTTCAGCGTGCAACAGAGCAGAATGATGGCAATGTGACCGTGCTTGATGCGCTCAACAATCTTTCTGGTGACAGCACCACAACCGACAGCGGCGTCGACCTACCGGTTCCAGCCACTGACGAGGGTGCAACAACCGAAGAGCCCAAGTCCCAGTAAAGACTTGAAACAGAATTGAAATTTGGCGGGGGTTTTTGGCCCCCGTCTTTTTTTGGGTGAAGTTGAAATTTTTCACTTCGAATCAATCAAATTCAGATGTAAGGTTAAGGCCCATGGCGCGGTATATTTTCATTACTGGTGGCGTGGTTTCTTCATTAGGTAAGGGACTAGCATCTGCTGCACTCGGTGCGGCACTTCAAGCACGTGGATATAAGGTCCGCTTGCGCAAGCTAGACCCCTATTTGAATGTCGATCCTGGTACAATGTCACCCTATCAACATGGGGAAGTTTTCGTTACCGATGACGGGGCGGAAACCGATCTGGATCTTGGGCATTATGAACGGTTTACGGGGCGTTCTGCGAACCAGCAGGACAACATCACTACAGGCCGTATCTACTCAAACATCATCGCAAAAGAGCGACGTGGCGACTATCTAGGCGCAACGGTGCAGGTGATCCCGCACGTGACGGATGAGATCAAAAACTTCGTTGTCTCGGACAATGATGATTATGATTTCGTTTTGTGTGAGATTGGCGGCACGGTTGGCGATATTGAAGCGCTGCCGTTCTTTGAAGCGATCCGTCAGCTCGGCAACGAATTGCCGCGTGGCGACGCGATATACATGCATCTTACTTTGATGCCGTATATCCCAAGCGCGGGCGAGTTGAAGACGAAGCCGACACAGCACTCGGTAAAAGAGCTACGCTCAATCGGTATTCAGCCTGACATTTTGTTGGTGCGCTGTGATCGTCCGATTCCTGAAGGCGAACGTCGCAAGCTTTCCTTGTTCTGTAACGTACGCGAAAGCGCTGTCATTCAGGGCCTCGACGTTAAGAGCATTTATGATGTGCCGTTGGCCTATCATGAAGAGGGTTTGGACGAAGAAGTGCTCAATGCGTTTGGCATCAAAGAGCGCAACCCAATTGATTTGAGCAAGTGGCGCGAAGTCTCTGACCGCATCCACAACCCGGACGGTGAAGTGAACATCGCTGTTGTGGGTAAATATACAGGTCTCCTTGATGCATATAAATCGCTCAATGAAGCGCTTATGCATGGCGGCATCGCCAATCGCGTGAAGGTCAACCTTCGCTGGATTGATAGCGAGATCTTTGAAAAAGACGATCCTGCGCCGCATCTTGAAGGCATCCACGGCATTATGGTGCCAGGCGGTTTTGGGGAACGGGGATCTGAAGGCAAAATTGCTGCGGCCACCTTCGCGCGTTTGCGCAATGTGCCATATTTCGGCATTTGCTTTGGCATGCAGATGGCTTGTATTGAAGCGGCGCGTAACACCGCCGGCATCAAAGGTGCAGGTTCAACTGAATTCGGCGAACCAACTGATCCTGTCGTTGGTTTGATGACCGAATGGACCAAAGGCAACGAAAAAGAAGAACGTTCTGACGAAACCGATCTTGGCGGCACGATGCGCGTTGGTGCATATCCGGCGCAGTTGGTGCGTGGCAGCCGCGTTGCTGACATTTACGGCTCAACTGAGATTTCTGAACGTCACCGTCACCGCTGGGAAGTGAACATGGAGTACCGCAAGGTGCTTGAGGCCAACGGCCTGTTGTTCTCTGGCCTGTCGCCTGATGGCAAATTGCCTGAAATCGTCGAGCGTACGGACCATCCTTGGTTCATCGGTGCGCAATATCACCCTGAGCTAAAATCACGTCCGTTCGAGCCGCATCCATTGTTTGCTTCATTCATTGAAGCCGCGATGGTGCAGAGCCGTTTGGTTTAGCGAGGTACGGCATTGGCTGAGATCGTCAATCTCCGACAAGTGCGCAAAAACAAAGCGCGACAGGAGAAAGAAAAATCAGACGAAGCCAACCGTGCAAAATTTGGGCGTACAAAAGCTGAGCGCAAACAATCCGATGCGATTGAAAAGCTCGAGGCTAAGCGCCACGAGCTAAATAAACTCGACAAAGACGAGTAGAGTAGGGTCGCAGACGCGGCCCTTTTTTATTTAAACGACATAAATTGGCGCGAAGCCGCCGCCGATCGTTCTGAAGTTCGTCGTTTGACCTTTGTATAGCCGTGCTGCGCTGATGATCGGTTTGCCGCGATATGTGTAGACACGAATGTCCGATTTCAGATCCTGTGGATCGGTTTCACCGTCGCATTTGGCGTGACGTAGATCGGCTGGTGCGAATTCTTGCGCGATGTAATCATGTTCCAAAATATGTGCCCACACCTTTTTCGTGACCTTGTCCCCACGATAAACGGCCTTGCCGCCATGACCGGCGAGGGGTTTGAAGAACAGTTTTTTACGGTTCAGCCATATGGCGTCTGCGTTTTCATCGATAATTCGCTGGGACTTTGGAAGAACCGACAATTGGTCAACGGTGGTTTGCGGCGCGCCCATCGTGCGCAAAAACTCGCTATCTGAGAGACGCGCGAGATTTTGTTTTGCCGCGAAAAGAGCGTGGTGACGTGGGTTAGGGGAGATCACTGCAGCCTGCGCCTCATATGCCGCCTTCAGCGCCTTGTGGCTGCCTTTTTCAAAGTAGAAATCGGTGCTTCTGTTATAGACCAGGTCAACGTCTAACTCTTGAAATTTGAGCTTGCCGTCGGCGAAGATAAGTTCGGCTGGATCGGCGATAACGACGGTAAAGCCATATCCTTCAAGCATTTCTTGGACGAGTAAGAATTCACCCATCAAAAACTGGTTTTTAGGGTCTTCGTCGACAATTGCAATAGTCTTTAGCGGATGGGAGGCGCCTGCTGCGCGCCATTCATTGACGAACATATCTATGATCGTTTGCGCAAACGCTTTGTTTTCCAGCGGTGTTCCGTTCCAACAGCATACATCTTGCGCTCGATAAAGTGCGTCAACAATGAACGCCCCACCAGCGTTTGTGTTAATTTCGATTAGTTTTGGGCCGTCCGATGACATGTGAAAGTCGTAGCCCATAAACATCCCAAATGCGCCGGTTTCGATCCGTGCTATTGCCGGCGCGTCTGGCAAAACAGCCTTTGCGAAATCGTCGCTGGTGATCGTGGTTTCCAACGTGGAAATTTGGTCTTCGATTTGGCGAAGTTGCTGTTCTGTCAAATAAACAGGCGTGTGAGAAAACAAAAAGTCTGATGCCTCCAGCTTTGGCAAAAGCTGTCGCTCAAGCGTGCTGCAAGCACAGTTTTTGTTCAGCCAATGTGCTGTATGTCTGCTGGAGGTGCAGTTGCTCGTCGGTTGCTCGTTCATTTTTGCTCGCTTGTTTGTTTAATCGTAGTATTACGATGAAGCGTGCGGTTTGCAAGTCATATGTTTAGACTGACGGATATGCATGATGTGCATGGCGCATGTTTCGTCGGGCTATTTTATCCCGGCTCAGTGCCGGGATTGTAGAGGTGGAGGACAACAGGTTTCAGGGTTACGTCTTCAGTGTACGTATCAGCTGTCCCGCACTTGACGCAGGACCAACTTAACGCCGCAAGAGGAACTTATCCCCGCAGTCAAAATCCGCGCAACTTATCCTTCCCCTGATGAGGTGGGACTAAGTGTGGGGTGAAGGGAAATAGTTCGCAAACTTATCCCC
>CAJXLH010000212.1 GCA_913055925.1 uncultured Maritalea sp.
AACCGCAATGAAGTCTACGAATTGAAGAGGAGTGCTCGGGGCTTACGACCCTGCCCGCTTTCGCACATGCTGGTCGATTTCGCCTAGCGGCGTTGAGCCGTCATCAGCGACAAACTCAATTTGCACGCGATCACCATCAACCAAAAACGGTGTTGAGGCTTTTTCGTTTTTCGCTTTTTCCGCGGTCCGCGCTTCAACGATGCAGGAGAAGCCTATCCCGTTTGACCCGATGGGCAAAATCTCGTCGTGCGTATTCGCCACAGTGCCCGATCCAAGAATGGTCCCGGCACCCAAATTGCGTGTACGCGCTGCTTCAGCGATCAATTGCGCGTAGTCAAACAGCATATCGACTTCTGTGCGCGGCTGACCCAGCAGGCTACCATTTACTTTCGACCTAAGCTTGCCGGACAGTTTTTTGCCGTCCCACGCATCACCAAACTCATCAGGCGTCGCCACAACTGGCCCAAAACTAGTGGATGGTTTTGCATGGAAAAAGCCAAAACCTTCCTGTAAATCCGCCGCAACAAGTCGGCGCAATGATACATCGTTGCAAATGGTGATAAGGCGCACTGCATCGCCTAATCCTTCTGGTTGCGCGCCCATTTTCACCGGCCCCAATATTACAGCCACTTCAGCTTCAAGATCGACGGCCAGAGAATCGTCGGTCACCACAATATCGTCATGCGCGGCAAGAAGCGTGTCAGACCCACCCTGATACATAATCGGGCGCTGTTCCTGCAGTTCTGCATCCTTCGAACCATGGGCTGAACGCACACGCTCAAGATGGCTCATATATGCACTCGCGTCGATCCATTGAAATGCACGTGGCAAAGGTGCCATTGCATGTGCTGCATCGAACGGTTTGCCGGCAATGTACTCTGCATTTAACTGGTCGCTGAGTTTTTCAAGTTCCGGCTTGATCACATCCCAATCATCAAGCGCAGCCTGCAATGTCGGCGCGATCGCACTTGCTTGCGTGAAGCGTTTGAGGTCCTTCGATACGACCGCCAATTGACCGTCCGGCGCACCGTTTCTCAAAGTAGCAAGTTTCATAAATTCGACTCTTTTAAAATGGGATGGTGATGCAATTTTAATATGCGTTTGCGAAGATAGTGGCAACACTGGGTTATAGCCCTATTAAGGCTTTGCCATTAAATCGGCAAAATCTTGTGATTTGAAATGCTTTCGGGGCGATTTAGGAAGTAACGTGCGTCATTTAATTGCGATTTTTTTGACGGCTATTGTGGCGACGTCTGCTGTTTCAGAAAGCTACGCGCAATCACAAAGCTGCACAGCGTTAAGCCGCAAAATCAAAAGCTACGAACGCAATTCTAATTTTCGCGAAGGTAAGGCCAACAACGCTGCTGCAAAGCAAGCGCTAAGCGAAGTGAAAAAGTGGGAAAGCCAATATGTGCGATCTGGCTGTCAGAAAGCACAAAAGGCGGGCAAAAAGCTCAATAGCACTTGCCGCTCCATTGCTCGCAAAATCCTCAAGGAACGCAAGAATTATTCAAACGCCGTTGCGCGTGTCAAAAAGGGCAGCCAAGTTGCTGCCGCGCGCGAAGCCGCTTTGCAGCAATATGCACGTTTTGGCTGTTCATCGCGGACAAAATCAACATCTACACGTCCACAAGAACCAGAACGCAAGACGCTGTTTGAACGTTTGTTCGGTGGCGGCGACGAATCTATCTCAGATGGCGATTTTTACGACTTCAACCGCACAACATATCGCACCGTTTGCGCGCGGACGTGTGATGGCTATTACTGGCCGGTAAGCTTTTCAACGATCAAAGACAATGTCTACCAAGATGCAGGCGTGTGCGAAGCCCAGTCCGCAACGGGTGACTATCGGCTTTATTATTACGAGAACCAGGGCGGAAGCCCTGAAACGATGATTGACTTAAACGGTCAAAGTTACGCTCAAACGCCGACAGCATTTAGGTTCCGCCGCGAATATGATGCTTCTTGTATTGTCAAACCGCAGTCCAACTTCGGGCAAATTCAGGTCGGGACAGATGGCAGCTTCGCCACGGCAACAATTTCTTTTGGTGACGTCAGCTTCCCGCTGCCGCGCCGTGATCCGCGTAACATTGTGGAGGTCAAGCTGGTCACAGCCGAAGCGAATTACATTCCACTGCCGCGCCCTCGCCCAGATCGCGAAGGTGCCAAAACAGCGAATGTTGTTACCGCTCAAACGAACGGTGACTTACGCACCGTTGTTGTGGGCGAAAAGGTGATTAGGATAGTCGGTCCAGACACGCCGTACGTCCCAAAAGCGGCAGCAGGGTCTTAAGCTCCGGCCCATGTGACTGACCCGTTAGCGCTTGACGCAAAGGCATAAATAGCTGTTTGCCTTTGCGACCAGTCTCTTGCTTAAGCTCATTGGTCCACGCGCCCCAAGTTTCTTGATCCCAAGGCTCTTGCGGCAGTTTTTCGCGTGCGGTGTCGATGAATTCGCGGTCTTCATCAGCAATCACAGGGCTCACTGGGCCTTTTACCAACTCGTTCCACTGTGCAATTTCACCGACTTTGGCCAAATTCTCGTGCACGGCATTCCAAAGCGCTTCGGCGTCTTCAATACCCGCATCGCTCAAACGTGCCTTTACATCGTCATAGGACAATTGATGCACAATACGCGCGTTAAACGCATCGAGTTCAGCCGGATCAAAACGCGCGGAGTTTCGAGATACCATTGAAACATCAAAAGTTTCTGCAAGCACTTCCAGAGACTCGTGCGGTGCAACAGGTTGGCTCGTACCAGTCAAAATTGCGATTAGCGCAACCGCGATAGATTCATAACCCTGTTCACGTAGGCTCGTGATTGACAGTGAGCCTTTTCGTTTCGAAAAGCCCTCGCCTGTCGCATCGGTGAGCAAGTTGTGGTGACCAAATGTCGGCGACGTTGCGCCAAGCGCCTCGAAAAGTTCAATCTGTGCGCCCGTATTGGTCACATGGTCTTCGCCACGAATAATGTGCGTTACGCCCATATCAATGTCATCCACTACAGATGGGAGCGTATAAAGATAGCTGCCATCCTCGCGGATCAACACCGGATCAGACATAGTGTCTGTGTGCACTTTTTGCTCACCGCGTACGAGGTCGTTAAACACAACCTCTTTGCCTTCAAGTTTGAAGCGCCAGTGCGGCTTGCGCCCTTCGGCTTCAAATTTGGCTTTGTCTTCGTCGGTCAATTCTAGTGCGGCGCGGTCATAGATTGGCGGCCGGCCAAGTGCGCGTGCGCGCTTGCGACGACGATCAAGCTCATCGGCAGTTTCATAGCATGGGTAAAGACGACCCATTTCAATCAGCTTATCGCGCGCCGCGTCGTGTGCTTCCTTGCGCTCAGATTGGCGCTCCAAGCGATGCGGCTTTATGCCCAACCAGGCCAAATCGACTTCAATCGCGTCAGCATACTCTTTTTTAGAGCGTTCCAAATCGGTATCATCAAAACGCAGGATAAACTGGCCACCTGTTTTAAGCGCATACATCCAGTTCATCAAAGCTGGGCGCGCATTGCCGAGGTGAATATGTCCGGTTGGTGAAGGCGCAAAGCGCACAACTGGCTTCATGTTAGTTTCCTTGGTCGCGATAACCGTTTGTAATTGGGTATTTACGGCCAAAACCAAACGCTTTTGCGGTTAACTTTGGACCAGGCGCCGACTGGCGACGCTTATATTCGGCGATATAGAGCAATTTTTGAACTTTGGCGACAATTTCTGCATCAAAGCCCGCGGCGATAATTTCTTCCATCGACCGCTCGCCTTCAACAAACTGCTCCAAAATGGCATCAAGCACCGGATAAGGCGGCAAGCTGTCCTGATCCTTTTGGTCCTCACGCAGCTCGGCGCTTGGCGCTTTGGTGATGATCGAATTTGGGATTACTTCGCCCTTTGGCCCTAAGCAATCGCCCGGCATATTGTTGTTACGCCAATCTGCAAGGTGATAAACCTGCATTTTATAGAGGTCTTTGATCGGGTTGTAGCCGCCGTTCATGTCGCCATAAATGGTTGCATAGCCCACCGCCATTTCAGACTTGTTGCCGGTGGTGATCAACATTGAACCCAACTTGTTTGACACACCCATCAGATAAGTACCGCGCATGCGCGACTGAACATTTTCCTCGGCCAAGCCCGGCTGAAGACCTTCGAACAAGGGTGCCAGTGCGTCATTTGCAGCTTCAACGGCATCACCAATCGAAACGATATCATAGCGCACGCCCAAACGCTCCGCGCAGTCCTTGGCGTCTTTTAGGCTGGCTTCGGAGGTATAGCGATAAGGCAGCATAATGCAGTGAACATTTTCTGGACCTAGCGCATCAACCGCAATTGCGGCCACAACCGCGCTATCAATGCCACCAGATAGACCCAGCACTACAGACTTGAAGTGGTTTTTGTGAATGTAGTCACGCAAACCAAGCACACAAGCTCGCCAAGGCGCTTCGTCCGCTGAAACAAGTGGTGTAACCTTTTGATCAACGCTCACCCATTGGTCATCTTCGCGTGCCCAATCAGTGATGATAAGTTCTTCTTCAAAGCTTTTGGCTTGGAAAGCCAATGAACGGTCAGCATTCAAGCCAAATGATGCACCGTCGAACACAAGTTCGTCCTGGCCGCCAACTTGGTTGAGGTAGATAAGAGGCAATTCGGTTTCAACGACACGCTGCACCACTTGGTTCATGCGTTGATCAATGACATTTTTCCGGTAAGGCGAACCGTTCGGGCAGAGCAGCATTTCTGCGCCCGTTTCTGCAAGGCACTCAGCGACATCCGGCCACCAGATATCCTCACAAATCGGAACACCTATGCGCACATCATGGATATTAAACGGTCCCGGCAACGCACCTTCTGCGAAATAGCGCTTTTCGTAAAAAACATCATCGTTTGGCAGGTCATGCTTAGCGCGCCAATCAACGATTTGACCATCTTTTGCCAACAAGACCGCGTTGAACAGATCTGCACCTTCGCGCCAAACGCAAGGAATAAGCACCGCGATGTGTTCGCCTTTTGTCAGCTCGGCAAGGTCCACCGCTTTTTCCATGGCGTCGGCGACAAACTTTGGCTTGAACAGCAAATCCTCAGGGAAATAGCCGGTGATAAAAAGCTCTGGGAACATCAAAATGTCCGCTTTTGCTTGAATTGCATCTGCAAGCGCTGATTTCGCTTTTTCAAAATTAGA
>CAJXLH010000213.1 GCA_913055925.1 uncultured Maritalea sp.
ATGGAGAAGTGTGCTGTTGCTGACGCGTCGCCGAGCAACACAACATTCTCATGGTGCCATTTTTCGCAAAGAACACGCGGGAAGTTCATAAATACCGCAGAGCCGCGCAAATGATCGGCATTGGACATCAATTTGTGTCCGTCCAAGTGATCAGCAAATATCTCTTCACACTTTTCGATGATCGCTTGCTTTGACATGTCTTCAAAGCCGAATTTATCCCAAGTGTCCTGCTGACACTCAACGATCACAGTCGCGGTTTCATCGTCAAACTGATAGGCGTGCACCCAGACCCAGCCATGTTCGGTTTTCTCAAAAATGAAGGTGAAAGCATCGTCAAACTTTTGATGCGTGCCGAGCCAAATGAACTTGCACTCGCGCACATCGACATTGGGCTTAAAATGCTCAGCATAATGATTGCGTACGGCAGAATTGATGCCGTCACACGCCACCACAAGGTCATAGTCCTTTTGGTAGGTTTCAACATCTTCGATGTTGCTTTCAAACTGCAGGTTTATGCCCAATTCACAAGCGCGTTCTTGCAAGATGAGCAGCATCTTCATGCGGCCAATACCGGCAAACCCATGCCCTGTAGATACGGTGCGATGCCCATCATGCACCACCGCAATGTCATCCCAATAGGCGAAGTTTTCGCCAATCATATCGGCCGACTTTGGATCGTTGGCGCGCAGGTTTTCAAGCGCGTCATCAGAAAGCACAACACCCCACCCAAAGGTGTCGTCGGCTTTATTGCGCTCAAAAACAGTTATGTCCGCGTCAGGCTGACGAAGCTTCATCGAAATAGCGAAATATAGACCCGCGGGTCCGCCGCCAAGGCATGCAATCTTCATCATTTCCTCCCTCATTTGAAAACATGATGGCAGCACTTTTGAGATATTTCAAGCTCAAAATTTTAGGCTTGAAGTATTTTTTGATTTGTGCCTGAATATACGAACGAGGAGAAGCGTTCTTGCTAAATCGGATCAAGTGCGCAACCAATTGGGAATGACTGATCTTATGAAAATGCCTGCCATTACTGATTGGGATGATGCCTATTCTAATGGCGCTTACATTGAGGGGGCGGAGGATTATCCGCCGAAGTGGACGGCGTTAGCGAAGCAGTTCCGCAATCAATTGGAAGGGCAAGGGCGCGCAGAGCTTGATGTGGCCTACGGGCAAGATGAGCGCGAGCGCTACGATTTGTTTTTGCCTGTCGGCACGCCAAAGGGTTTGGCTGTGTTTGTGCACGGTGGTTACTGGATGGCATTTGACAAATCGTCTTGGTCACACTTGGCACAAGGTGGAGTCGACAATGGTTGGGCCGTTATGCTGCCAAGCTACAACTTGGCGCCAGATGCGCACCTTACAAAAATGACCCACCAAATTGCAGCGGCGATTGCTGACGGCGCAAAGCGGGTTGATGGACCGATCCGGCTATCTGGACATTCTGCTGGGGGGCATTTGGTGACGCGACAGATTTGCGCAGAAACGCCGCTCATAGATTTGGTGCAGCGCCGCATTGAAAAAGTGGTTTCTATTTCGGGCCTGCATGATTTGCGGCCGCTGATGAAAACCAAAATGAATGACAAACTTTACCTTGATGATGATGAGGCAAAGTCGGAAAGCGCAGCGCTGCAACGGCCAATGGAAAATGCAGATCTGATGTGTTGGGTCGGTGCCAATGAACGACCAGAGTTTTTGCGCCAAAACCGACTATTGGCCGAGATTTGGGCAAGCTGCGGCGTTGAAACCGAGTGGCATGAAGAGCCGGAAAAACATCATTTCAACGTAATTGATGATTTGGCCAATCCTGCAAGTGGGTTGGCAAAGCAATTCGCGCCTTAACGGGGCTTATGTGCGAAACGAATTTATTTTAAGCTTGATATTTTAATATTGAAATAAATTCAAAATCGTGCATCACTTAACTGGGGATGAGAGGAAAAGCGGGGCAAAAAGGAGGGGTAAAGTCTGATTCTTTCACGAATGCCGTGGCGAGTACGCACTGGCGAAAGAATAGATCTTTACAAATAACGACAGCCCTTTAACTTTTCTTCTGATCACAAACATGACCGCTAGGTTGGTGGTCTATACAGGGAGGAAAATATGAAGTTTTTCAAACAAATAGCCGCAAGCGCATTGGCAATTGCGCTTGGCTCATCAGGTGCCGCGATGGCCGAAGGTGCAAAGATTGGCATGATCACCACCTTGTCTGGTGGCGGTTCTGGCCTCGGCATTGATGTGCGCGACGGCTTTATGCTCGCGATCAAGCAAGCCGGTAACCCAAATGTTGAAGTGGTTATTGAAGACGATGCACGTAAGCCAGAATTGGCCGTGCAAATTGCGGACAAAATGATCCAAAGTGAGAAGGTCGACATCCTCACCGGCATCATCTGGTCAAACCTTGCGATGGCGGTTATCCCGTCCACAGTTGCGCAAGGCAAGTTCTACATCTCGCCAAACGCTGGTCCTTCTGCATTGGCAGGCAAGGGGTGTAACCCGAACTACTTCAACGCAGCTTGGCAGAACGATAACCTACACGAAGCAATGGGCGCATATGCCAACTTTGCGGGATACAAAAACAGCTTCATTTTGGCGCCGAACTACCCAGCGGGTAAAGATGCGCTAACTGGCTATAAGCGTTTCTATGAGGGTGATCTTTCAGGTGAAGTTTACTCCAAACTAGGTGCAACAGACTATGCTGCAGAAATCGCGCAAATTCGTGCGTCGGGTGCAGATAGCGTGTTCTTCTTCTTGCCTGGTGGCATGGGCATTGCGTTCATGAAGCAATATGCCGCTTCTGGACTTGATGTGCCGGTTCTTGGACCAGCATTCTCGTTTGACCAAGGCATTCTTGGCGCTGTTGGCGATGCAGCATTGGGCGTGAAGAACTCATCACAATGGTCAAAAGACCTTGATAACCCGGCCAACGTTGCTTTCGTTGAAAGCTTCCAGGCAGAATATGGTCGCTTGCCATCCCTCTATGCAAGCCAAGGCTTTGACACAGCAAACTTGATCCTATCAGCGCTTGAAGGTGCCGATGTTAAAGATCAAGACGCGTTCCGTGCGGCTTTGAAAGTCGCTGAATTTGATTCAGTTCGTGGTGACTTCCGCTTCGGCAATAACAACCACCCGATCCAGAACATTTATGTTCGTGAAGTGGTGAAAGAGGGTGACGTGTTGACCAACAAAGTGGTTGGCATTGGCCTTGAAAGCCACCAAGACGCCTACGCGGCTGAATGTAATATGTAATCGAAATTGGCGCGGCGGTGTCGCTGCGCCAGCTTCTCCCAAAGTCACAAAAGCTTTGAGCAAGAATTCTCATGACAACAATGCTTTTCTTTGAGCAGCTGCTAAACGGCCTGCAATTTGGTGTTACGCTATTTTTGATGGCGGCCGGATTGACCTTGGTGTTCGGCGTGATGGGCTTGATCAATCTTGCTCACGGCTCACTCTATATGGTCGGCGCCTTTGCCTGCGCTTGGGTCGCTGCGGCCACCGGATCGTTTTGGCTCGGGCTCGTTGCCTCTGTCATCGCTGCCGCATTTGCTGGCGCGATCATTGAGACGACAATCATTCGACGCCTTTATGACCGTGATCACCTCGATCAAGTGCTGGCGACATTTGCACTCATTCTGATCTTTTCCGAAGGTTGCCGATTTATCTTTGGCTCATTCCCGCTGTTTCTTGATGTGCCAGCAATCTTGGCTGGTCCAGTAACTTTGCCGGGCGGCCTGCCTTACCCAATCTATCGCTTGTCGATCATCATTGTCGGCGCGTTGGTGGCGCTTGGGCTATATCTCTTGATTTCAAAAACACGCCTCGGCATTCGCATTCGCGCCGGTGAAGCGGACCGAGAAATGATCGCAGCCCTCGGCGTCGATATTCGCACGCTTTATACGATCGTATTTGCGCTTGGCGCGGCACTCGCCGGTTTCTCTGGCGCGCTTGTTGGCGCCTTACAGTCGGTGCAGGTTGGCATGGGCGAACCTGTTTTGATCCTCGCGTTCGTTGTGATTGTCATCGGCGGCATCGGCTCCATTAAAGGGGCGCTGATCGCATCCATTTTGGTTGGCATTGTCGATACGCTTGGTCGCGCAACACTACCGTCGCTGTTCGGTATTTTCATGGACCCAAGTGCCGCAAACTCTATCGGCGCATCGCTTTCTTCGATGTTGATCTATGTGCTCATGGCAATTGTGTTGATCTTCAAGCCAGAAGGATTGGTGTCGAACAATGGCTAATCTTTCGCGCGAAACAATTCTCAATATTGCAGTTACATTGGTGATGCTTGTGTTGCCATTTGTGGCGACTGCAATCGACGAACCATTTTACATCACGCTGGCGACACGCGTGGCCATATTGGGCCTCGCGGGCGTTGGGTTAAACCTCGCGCTTGGCACGGGCGGGTTGGTGTCATTCGGACACGCCGCGTTCTTCGGAATTGGCGGATATGCCGCCGGTATCTTGGCCAGCCATGCGCTCAATTACACGCCGCTCATGGAGAGCCCGTTTTTGATCGAAGGCACCAATCAGATGCTCATCATCTGGGTAGTTGCGATCATCTTTTCCGGCATCGCCGCCTATTTGATCGGTTTGTTGAGCCTTCGTACGTCCGGTGTTTATTTCATCATGATCACCTTGGCGTTTGCGCAAATGATCTACTATTTCGCCATTTCTTGGCCCGCTTATGGCGGCGAAGATGGCCTGTCTATCTATGTACGCAACGCATTTCCGGGGGTGAACACGCTTGACCCGCAGAGCTTTTATTTCATTTGTTTGGCTTTGCTGCTCGGCGGCATCTGGTTGTCTGCAACCCTAAAGAACTCACGCTTTGGCGCAGCGCTACAGTCTGCGCGTCAAAATGAAGAGCGCTTGAGCGCTGTGGGCGTGCGCCCATTCAATATCAAGCTCACGGCATTTTTGATTTCGGGCATGATCACCGGACGGGCGGGGGCGCTGTTTGCCGACCTCAACCGCTTTGTTTCGCCGTCCATGCTTTCCTGGCACATGTCAGGTGAGATTATGATCTTGGTTATTCTTGGCGGTGTGGGTCGCCTCTACGGTCCGCTGGTTGGTGCGATGATTTACATCGTGTTTGAGTTTATCTTTGGCGGCATGACGGAACATTGGCAGTTCTTCTTGGGGCTTGTATTGCTCGGGGT
>CAJXLH010000214.1 GCA_913055925.1 uncultured Maritalea sp.
CTGAGGCTACCACAGGAATCGACACAGCTTGCGCCAGTTCCAATGTCGCATACCAGTTAATCCCTGTGAGAATGCCATCTCGATCAATGTCTGTGAAAATGATAGCGGCGACACCTGCACCTTCAAACTTTTTCGCAAGATCGATCACATCAAGTTCGGATGTTTCGGCCCAACCTTCGACCGCAACTTTGCCGCCCCGCGCATCAATGCCCACTGCGATCTTGCCGGGGAACTTTTTGCAGGCTTCTTTGACGAGTTCGGGATCTCGGACAGCGATAGTGCCCAGAATCACGCGAGAGAGACCACGGTTGAGCCATGCTTCAATATGCTCAAGCGTGCGAATGCCGCCGCCCAATTGCACGGGCATATTGACGGACCTGATGATCTCTTCCACAGCATCGCCGTTAACGCTCTCGCCCGCGAATGCACCATTTAAGTCCACCACATGGAGATACTTAAAGCCTTGATCCTCAAATTTTTTGGCCTGATCAGCAGGGTTATCGTTAAAAACCGTCACTGCATCCATGTCGCCTTTTTGAAGGCGCACGCATTGACCGTCTTTCAAATCGATCGCTGGAAATAAAATCATAGTTCTTTTGGCTTCCAGTTGAGGAAATTGGAGATCAGCTTCAACCCTAAGGTTTGGCTTTTTTCAGGGTGGAATTGGGTCGCAACAATATTATTATGCCCAATGATCGCGGTCAGGGTTTGACCATATTCAACCGTCGCCAAAAGATGCGCAGGGTCCGCCACCTCAAAGTGATATGAGTGCACAAAATAAGCGTGAAGTCCGTCTTCGCCCATGCCGATATTGTCAAGAACCGGATGCGGATTGACGGATTGCAATTGGTTCCAGCCCATATGCGGTACTTTCAGCGTTGGATCATTGGGCTCGATATGTTTTACGACCCCAGGAATCCAATCAAGGCCCTTTGTATAGACCTTTTCGCGACCCTCACTGGCGAGCAATTGCATGCCAACGCATACGCCCATAAACGGCACCGCTTCAGCGATCACGCGCTTGTGCAAAACATCAACCATGCCATCAACGGCTTGCAGTCCTGACATGCAATCGGCATATGCGCCCACGCCTGGCAACACAATACGGTCTGCTGTTTCAACATCTTCAACCCGGCCAGAGACCAAAATCTCGGTATCCAGGTCAGCTTCTTTTACACAACGCTGAAAAGCGTTCTGGGCAGATTTGAGATTGCCTGAACCATAGTCAACAATGACAAGCTTGCTCATTGCACCGTTCCTTTTGGCAATTCATTGCTCAATGGCATGGTTGAAATGCGCAAGTTCGGGCTGGGTGCAACATGTGTTGGTTTCACGCCGCTTGTGTCTTCTTCCTTTTGGGAAGGCTGAACCAATTGGCCAGCGACATATCGATATTCCGCTTCCGCGGCATTTGCGGCAATTACATCGCCTTTATAGGTGTAACCCTTTCGGCTTAACGCGTATCCTCGAATTGAAGAGGCCTCCAGACCGATCAAAACCGCAACCGCAAAGCCAATCCAGCCAGCGGCAGCTTCACCAACAAAAAAAGCGACAAAGCCCATAATGAAGGCAACCCCAACATAGGCGCCCAACTCGAGCCATAACCGATGCCAAATGCACCAAATGGGCGTTAGAAGACACGCAATAATTGAGAAGCGGTCGCGGATAAGCACGACATCCTCATTTTCCAGCGTTTGGGGTTCATCCACATCGGCTGGTTTTGCATAAATGGCGAAAAGGCTCATAGCATGCCTCTTAATTTAGAAGTTGCGCGCTCAGCCTAACTAGAGCGCGCCTTTGGTCGATGGGATACGATCCGCATTGCGCGGGTCAATTTCAGCAGCGTCGCGCAGTGCACGCGCAAGCGCTTTGAAGCAGCTTTCCGCAACATGGTGCGCATTGTCACCATATACATTTTCCACATGGAGCGTAATGCCAGAATTCATGGCAAATGCTTGGAACCATTCTTGGAAAAGCTCGGTGTCGAAATCACCCACTTTGTCGCGTTTAAACTCGACGCGCCAAACCAAAAACGGTCGCCCTGAGATATCCAGCGCCACGCGGGACAAAGCTTCATCCATCGGCAAATCGCATGAGGCGTAGCGACGAATACCTTTTTTGTCGCCCAACGCCTCGCGAATGGCCTGACCCAAGGCAATACCCACATCTTCAGTTGTGTGGTGAGCATCTATATGCAAATCGCCCTTTGCCTTGATCTCAATATCAATCATGCCATGGCGGGCCACTTGATCAAGCATGTGGTCCAAGAACCCAACGCCTGTTTCAATATTGGATTTGCCGGTGCCATCAAGATTAACAGAAACTGAAATATCAGTTTCGTTGGTTTTGCGGGTAAGATTTGCCTGACGCATAAGGGGCAACCTTTTGTTTCTAGCGCGCAATTTTTGCACGTCAAATGTACTGAACGGGTGGACTTTTAACACCTCTAGGCGCGCACGAAAAGTCGCTATTCGTTTGAAGTGATTGTAATTGGCGACAGAACGCCTAAATATCTATCGCGAATTGCAGGAGAAATAACAACTATGCAACATGATCAACAAGGCCCTGCGACTTGGCATGGCACGACCATTTTGACGGTCCGCAAGGGCGATAAGGTGGTTGTGGCCGGAGATGGCCAAGTTTCTTTGGGGCCGACAGTGATTAAGCATGGCGCGCGCAAAGTGCGGCGTCTCGCAGGCGGAAAAGTGATCACCGGATTTGCCGGTGCAACAGCCGATGCGTTTACCCTTTTTGAGCGGCTTGAAGCCAAGCTCGAACAATATCCAGATCAATTGATGCGCGCTTGCGTTGAATTGGCCAAAGATTGGCGAACCGATCGCTACTTGCGCAAGCTTGAAGCCATGATGATCGTCGCTGACAAAAAAGACAGTCTTGTGCTCACCGGCACCGGCGATGTTTTGTCGCCCGATAGCGGTGTGATTGGCATTGGTTCAGGCGGAAACTACGCCCTCGCCGCAGCCAGCGCCCTAATGGACACAGACTATGAAGCTGAGGAAGTGGCGCGACGAGCAATGAAAATTGCCGCAGATATTTGCGTTTACACCAATGAAAGCCTCACGGTTGAAACCATAGATTTGGCCGAATGACGTTAAAATTTCGCCGCCTGGTTGCTGATGATGCCGCAGCCTTTCGCGCTGTGCGCCTCTCCGCGTTCAAAGCTCACCCGGAAGCCTATGGATCCTCTTATGACGAGCTCGTTGAAAAACCGCTCGATCATTTTGGAGATTGGCTAACGAAAATGGTTGCCTTTGGCGCTTTTTCGAACGGTGAGTTGAAAGCAGTGGGTGCTTATTTTCGCGAAGAAGGCGAGAAAATGCAGCATCGTGGCTATGTGATCTCAATGTACACCGCGCCTGAAGTGCGTGGGCAGGGCGTTGCCCGTGAAATCATTGAACACTTAGCTGAGCACGCCAAAACCGAAGGCATAGTGCAACTGCATTTGGGCGTTGGCGCCAATAATGATGCCGCGAAAAAATCTTACAAAAAGGCTGGGTTTGAAACCTATGGGATCGAACCCAGAAGCCTTTTTGTGAACGGCAAATATATTGATGAAGAACTGATGGTGCGCTTTTTAGAGGAGGCACCGAAAGGTAACAAAGAATGAGTGAAATGAGTTTTTCTCCCCGTGAAATCGTATCTGAATTGGATCGATATATTGTGGGTCAAAAAGACGCGAAGCGGGCAGTGGCCGTTGCTTTGCGCAATCGCTGGCGTCGGCAGCAGCTCGATAGCGAGATGCGCCAAGAGGTTAGCCCGAAGAATATCTTGATGATCGGACCAACGGGCGTTGGTAAGACCGAAATTTCGCGACGTTTGGCAAAACTTGCCCAAGCGCCGTTTGCGAAAGTCGAAGCCACCAAATTCACTGAAGTTGGATATGTGGGGCGCGACGTTGAGCAGATTGTGCGGGACCTTGTTGAAGCCGGCATCACCCTATTGCGCGATAAGCGACGCAAAGAAGTGCAGGCCAAAGCGCATTTGAATGCTGAAGAGCGCGTGCTGGACGCATTGGTTGGCCAAGCGGCTACGCCATCAACGCGCGAGAGCTTTCGTGTTAAACTGCGTGCAAACGAGCTCGACGACAAAGAAATCGAGATTGAAGTCGCTGCGCCGCAGGGCAATGGCATGTTCGAAATTCCAGGCATGCCTGGTGCCAATATGGGCATGATCGATTTGTCAGATATGCTTGGAAAGGCCTTTAACAAAAAAGGCGTGAAACGCACCATCAAGGTGAAGGACAGCTACGAATTGTTGATCAATGAAGAAGCGGACAAGCTTCTCGATCAAGACAAGGTAACCGCGGACGCAATCGACTTGGTGGAGAACCATGGTATTGTTTTTCTTGATGAAATTGACAAAATCTGCGTGCGCGATGGTCGCTCTGGCGGCGATGTGTCTCGTGAAGGTGTTCAGCGCGACTTGCTGCCATTGATCGAAGGCACAACTGTTTCAACCAAATATGGCCCTGTGAAAACAGACCACATTTTGTTCATTGCTTCCGGCGCTTTCCATGTCGCGAAGCCATCTGATTTGTTGCCAGAACTTCAAGGTCGTTTACCGATTCGCGTGGAACTCCGCGCGCTTGAACATGCAGACTTTGTCCGGATTTTGAACGACACAGATGCAAGCCTCATCAAGCAATATGTTGCGTTGATGAACACTGAGGGTGTTACCCTTGATTTCACCGACGACGCGATTGACGTGATTGCTGAGCTTGCTGTTGCCATCAACTCCAAGGTTGAAAATATCGGCGCGCGGCGTTTGCAAACTGTTATGGAAAAGCTCGTTGAAGAGATATCTTTCGATGCGCCAGACAAAAATGGTGAAACCATCAAAATTGATGGTGACTATGTCCGCAAGCAAGTGGGCGAACTAGCTGGCGATACCGACCTCAGCCGCTTCATTTTGTAAGCGTGAGCCTTAAAAAAGAAATCCCTCCCCTTAAGGGGGAGGGATAAAGGGTGGGGCAACCCTTCAAAAATTCGGTTATGCGGCCTTAAACGTCAACGCTAACCCGTTTAGGCAATGACGTTTGCCGGTTGGTTCTGGGCCATCATCAAAAATATGACCGAAATGGCCACCGCAACGTCGGCAATGCACCTCAGTGCGGGTGGCG
>CAJXLH010000215.1 GCA_913055925.1 uncultured Maritalea sp.
AAGAACCCATGATCGACCTTCCGAACCAAGCGTAGCGAGCCGATCCGCATTCAGGTTTAACCGAACAATCTGTGTTTCCCCTGCACTGTCGACGTTAATCTCGTCTGCAATACCGCCCATCATATCAAGGTCAGATGGCGCATTCACTTTCACATGGGTGTCAAAAACCATCCAAACAGCGCCACCACGCTTGTAAACAGCGGCAGGCGTATCTTGCTCAAATGGGAACACCAACCGAACCGTGCCACCAATGCGGTTGATAAATGGCGTAATCGCTGTTTGTCGCGACTCGGACGGGCCAGTCCGTTCGATCAATCGATCGCCATCATCATCCAAATCGATTGGCGTCTCCAAATCGTTAGACGCCAACTGTAGATCTTCTGGGATTTTGCCGTCGACCAAATCTGCCAACGGCACTGCAATATCTTCATTGTGAGCAAAGTCGAGGTCGAGCGTATACCGGCGCTCCTCTTCATTGAAGAAACGAGGGTCAACTTCTTTCGCGAGTTGAAAACTCAACACCAACCCATCTTCGGTCACCGCTTTTGAAACGCCTTCAATTTCCGGCGGCAAATCTGATTGAACCTTGTAAAGATCAACATCAACCGGCCACTCAAAGCGAATAGATGCCGTGCGGTCGACCACTTCAAACTTCGCCTCTGTCGGAATTGACCAATCAAAAACCAGCCGCGAGAACGTTGGGTGTCGTCCAAGGCGCATATCAAGTTCAGGCTTTGATTCGCGTGCAACTTTTTCCTTGCGCCGACGCTCTGCAAGCAAAGCCGCCTGTTCTGCCCGCAGGGCAAGTTCTTTCACCACCTCTTCAGGTAGCGCTGGATCAAGCCCCGTCCAATCGGGCGGAATGAGGTCCAAAAACAGCCGTTCACCAGCTTCGATCTTGTTGATGCGAAACTCACGCTTCAAGCCGAAACGAATGCCTTTGTTGTCAGGATCAACCCGACCAACTGCGATGTAATCGCTCAAATGTTCTGTTACATCAGGTAGTTGCGTGTCGATGGCCTTTGAAAATTCCAAGGCCATCACGCCGCCTGCAGTGGTCACCGTGTAGGAAGGCAAGTTAAGTCGATCTCTAAATCGGATGATCAAACGACCAAAGCCAGCTTGGCCTTGCGCGATCACTTCAACCCGTTCGGGCGCTTCTGTGGACTGGGCGAAAACAACAGATGCGCACAAGCAAAACCACACCGTCGCCATGGCAAGCATAGTGGCGATGCGGCGGGCAAAATTGCTCCCATGCGCATGTAATCCAGTCATCAACCCTTGGGTCCTAAGAACTAACACGCCTCAACTTACCGCGCTTGGCTTAACGGCGCCTTACCGTTAACAAAACCTATTGCCCCACAATTTGCGGCAATTCGCCACTATTTTGTGCCGATGCAGGTTGCCGAAGTTCAGAAAGATTTGGGTTCGCCAAGTTGATGGTCAAAGCTTCGGCTTTTTCGTCGTCCATTGCCGCCATCACCAAGGCAAACTTTTTGGGGTTCATTTTCTCCACCAAACGGACCAAAACGAACATATCCAACCGATCAAAAATGCGGGCTGCATCCCTAGGCTTCATCGCTTCGTAAGTAGTCACCAAGGAAGCAAATTGCGCTGCTTCTTGAGTTTCTTTTTCCTCAACCAATGCCGAAATACGGGCTTCGATTTCTTTCAGCTCATTCGCGCGTGTTTCGAGACGCAATTCAGCAGCTCGGACAATCGATTCTTGCACAGCCAACTGTTCTTCACGGGCATCAAGCTCTTTGCGGCGCTCACTCAATCGCTCCAAAAACTCAATTTCGGTGCTCGGCACACCTGTCGATTCGCTGAGCTTTTGAATACGACCTGCGCTATCCAACGTGATTGGTGCAGCGTCTTGCGGTCGGTCTGGCGCTAGTGTTTGTTCAGCAGCATCTACAACAGGCTGGTCAGTCTCGTCACCACCTTCAGCGTCGCCCTCTGCACCTTCCGCATCACCCTCAGTATTGGCTTCAGCTTCTTGCGCGATCGCTTCTTGCCCCCCAAAAATGTAGAGGTCACCAGAAACCATGCCAAAGATTTTGAACAGCAGCAGCGTCGATGCCACCACCATCAATACGGGCAATAGGCGGATTGAATTCACGCCGCAGCTCCATCATTGCCGTTCGAAAACCGGTCCAATTGGCTCAACGCCATCTTTGCTTTGATTTCGCGTTGTTGTGCGCGCGGCTGATTTTGCATCTCAGCCTTTTTCGCGGTCTGTGCAATCTGACCAATCTTATACATCACCGACTGACCTGCATTAACATGGTGCGCAAGCTCTATCGAAAAGCTCTCCGCTTCGCTCAACCGCGTTTGGATCATCCCATCGCACTCGATGGCGGTTTTCCGCAATTCGCCGATGGCGCCATTGGCTTGTTCTGTGGCGCGCACAAGGTCGGTGATCATGGTTTGCAGCGCCGCGCGATCATCGCGCAAACGTTTCAAACGGATGTTCAGCACATAACAATAACCAATTGTAAGAACGAGCAAAAAGGCGACCGCGCCTTCAACCAGCAATCCGAGTGTGAAATTTCCCATTATTCGCTTCCTTGCTCGTCCATCGATTCAAACACCGCCATTGTCACTTTTGGCGGGTTCAGTGGACGCGTTACACGCACTGATACATTTTTGCCGATATGCCCCATCAGCCCTTCGGTGAGCTCAACCCCACCGCATCGCAACATCACTGGATCTTGCGGTGTCCGGTCAAACATCAGCGTTTGACCTTTTTCGATGTTCAGCACTTGCGAAAGCGGCAGCTTCCATTCGTGAAGAACAGCTTCAATTTCGGTGTCCGCTGCATAGATTTCAGACGCCAAGTGCCCTTCCCAAATTGGGTCACGGCCAAACTTCTCGCCCATGAACATTTGCAGCAATTGTTCACGAATTGGCTCGATCGTCGCATAAGGCAGTAGAATTTCGACCTTGCCGCCGCGATCATCCATATCGATGCGCAATTCAATCAGAATTGCAGCGTTTGCTGGACGCGCAATCGCGGCGAAGCGCGGGTTTGTCTCCATCCGCTCAACGTTAAACGTCACCGGTGTCAGCGGCTCAAATGCCTTTTGCATGTCTTCCAGCACCAGCTGGATCATGCGGCTGGTGAGCGACATCTCAATGGTCGTATATGGACGACCCTCAACCCGAATGGTATTGTTGCCTCGGCGCCCGCCCAACAACACGTCAATCATGGAGTAAATCAAGTTACTCTCGACGGTCATTAGGCCAAAATTGTCCCACTCTTCGGCTTTAATAACCGTCAGAATCGCAGGCAAAGGAATGGAGTTCAAATAGTCGCCAAATCGCACAGACGTGATGCTGTCCAGCGACACTTCAACGTTGTCCGAGGTAAAATTGCGCAATGATGTTGTGGTCAACCGCACCAAGCGGTCGAACACAATTTCGAGCATCGGCAAACGTTCGTAAGATACGAGTGCGGAGTTGATAAGCGCTTGAACGCCAGACAACTCACCCAAGCCAACATCGCCGCTATCAAATCCGAGAAGGTTGTCGATCTCGTCTTGGTTCAGAATCCGATCCGCGGCATCGCCACCATCTTCATCATCACCGCCTTCAAGCATGGCAGCCCATTCGGCGGCGGCGTTTTCGCCATCATCACCGTCAGAAGAATCGCCACCTTCCTCACCGGAGATGCCAAATTCTTTTAAGAGATCGTCTGCGTCGCTATCGGCCATCGTTGCCCCTACTGCACCAAAATCTCTTTGAACACGATGCTCTCAACTTGCGTTGGGAACAGTTGAAGATTGACCCGACGGCGCAACTCTTCTTTCAAACGATAAATGCCGGCAGAACCTTCAAGGTCAGATTTGCGCAACTCGCGAAGATAAACCTGGAACGTATCCAAAACACGCGGCATCAGCTTTTCAACATTGGGCACCAACGTTTCATCTGACAGTTCAAGAGAAACAACCAACTTCAAAAACTGGTCTTTGCTCTCGCCTTTTGAGTTCAAATTCACGGTAATTGTCGGCAAGTCATAAAAATACGTAGGGCGAACCTCAGCCACTTGAGCCTCACCACCCTCATCGCCACCACCAGAGAACAAGAAGAAATAAGCCGCTGCACCACCGCCCGCGAGCAATACCACTGCGGCGATAATAATGATGAGCATTGGCGGGCCTTTTTTGGCCTCGCCACCTTCACCTTCTACATCTTCGGCTGTTTGATCTGACATGTTTTTGCCTATTGAGACTCTGCGCTTTAAGGAAATTCTTCCCTCTAAAGCAGGTAACGATGGATTAGTTAACGAAGTATTACCAATCGCTAATCACTCGGTAATTTTTGCCCAGTAAATTTTACCTTCACGGCACATGCGCACCACCCCATTTAGTCAAAACATAAAATTTTATGTTTACTTTCAATAACTTAAAAACTGGCACGATACTGGCATTGTAGTGAGCAGGCGAAAAGCTTGGGGAAGCTGACCGCCAAAACAAATTGGGGAGACCGTGCAAAATGGAAAATGCACAGCTCATTAGCTTATCGCGGCAGATCGCGCTGCGCCGTCAGATGGATGTCATCGCCAACAACATGGCGAACGTGAACACATCTGGGTACAAAAATGTCGATATTCTTTTCGAAGAATACCTTATGCCGACCGCGCGACATAAAGACTTTGCGGCGCTCGATCAAAAACTGTCTTACACACAAGATTGGGCAACCATTTCAGATTTTGGTGCTGGCTCTATTCAGCAAACCGGCAATGAACTCGATATGGCCATCCAAGGTGAAGGCTTTTTTGTCATTCAAACACCGGATGGGGAACGCTACACACGCGATGGCAGCTTTCAGCTTAACCAGCGCGGTGAGTTGGTAACCTCTGAGGGCCACAACGTACTTGCGGATGGTGGCTTCGTAACCTTCGGGCCAGAAGAAACTGGCATCATGGTCACCAAAGATGGTCGGGTTACTTCTTCTGCAGGTGCGAAAGGCATCTTGCGGATTGCAGAGTTTGACAATCCTCAAGACCTGAAACGCGAAGGCGATACCATGTTTTCGGGCGAAGACCCGATTTTCGACAATTCTTCCCTTGTCGTCCACATGGCGATTGAACGCTCAAACGTTTCTGGCGTTTCTGAAA
>CAJXLH010000216.1 GCA_913055925.1 uncultured Maritalea sp.
TAACAAAGCAGATCAAAGTGCTTTACCCAATTCAAAACACGCAGGCTTGTGATTTTATTGTCCCAAACCGTTGGCGAAAAGCGCCCATAACGAGAGACCCAATCTAAGATCAACGTGCCAGCGAATTTTTTCGCACCTTCATCGTGCGCAGAACTAAAGTGCCGTAACCAAGAATAGCTGTGCAGGTCCTCAAACCACTCATCATGACCATATTTGACCGCAAAAGGAGATGATCCACCGGTATCCACCAGCCGTTGAGCCATCAAATATTGGCCAAGCATCATATCCGCTACGCTATGCGCATCCGCAGGACGAATTTCGAGGAGCTTAGTTTTAACGCTTGCTTTTTCAGGCGCTGCCCACGTCCATCGGAACGCTGAGCTTGTTACAAACCCATCCGCCAAAGAACCCAACAATCGCCGCAACCTTGCCCCGACCGACACCAATTTCCCCAAATCTTTTGATTAAAGAGTACCACGAGCGCATTGAAATCTCACTTTGACATTCCAATTGCAAACAGTTTTATACACTTCGTACAAATCGGGCTGCAAAAAACCCATCTAAACTGCCGCTTACGCCTGAAACTGCCATTCCTGGTAGCGTACGTAAAAACCCGTTCGCACAAATGACATCCGGCAAAGTCGAAAACTCGCTTGAAGTGATTTCATTGAGCTCAAACTTGGCATGATCCGCCAAAAACTGCTGCGCTTGCTCTTCGCCTTCCTCTTGTTCAAGCGAACAAGTGCAATAGATCAACGTACCGCCCGGCTTCACCAAATGCGCTGCCTGCGCCAACATTTGTTTTTGAAGTTCTGCGCGCGAGCGAATGTCTTTTTCCTTACGATGCCAAATCACCTCAGGATGGCGGCGAAACGTGCCGGTTGCACTGCATGGCGCGTCAAGAACAACCAAATCAAACTGTTGTTCCGCGGAAAGCTCCGTTGCGTCCGCAACAATCAACCTCGCGTCCAGCTGCAATCGCTCGAGATTTTCTTTTACCCGTTCCATGCGCGCGCCGTCATTGTCGACGGCAACGACATCCATGCCAGCTGCCGCAAGCTGAGCAGTTTTTCCACCCGGCGCCGCACAAATATCAAGCGCTGACTGCCCTTTTTGTGGACCTGCCAATTGTACGGGCAAACTGGCGGCAAGGTCCTGCACCCACCACTCACCGCTGTCATAGCCTGATAGTTGATCAACCGCTGCATCTCGCACCACAACACGAGCACTTTGGCCGTGAGTAGTGATACCACTCACAGCAGCCACACCGTCTGTGGTTTCAGGTTTAAAGCTCAAATCAAGCGGCGCCTCTTCCAATATAGCGTCAAGCATTCTCGCAGTCCGCTCGTCACCATATTGTTCCAACCATTTCTGATACATCCATTGCGGTGCCAATTGCTCGGCAGCCAGTTGCTCTGGCGAGATATCCCGCTGGACCTTGCGCAAAATCGCATTGGCCAATTTTGCAAAACGTCCCGCGCGACGATCTTTTTTGATCACTTCAACAGCCAAATGAATGGCAGCATGATCACCCGTTTCCGGCAAAAACAGCAATTGCGTAATCGCCAAACGCATCGACGCCTCAAAAAGCCCAGACCGTTTTGGCAGACCCTTATCAAGCACTTGGTCGAGTACATAATTGATCTGACCATGCCGCTTTAGCGTGAGCGTAACCAAGCGGTTTGCGAGCGCCCGGTCTCGGGCATCATCAAGATCTTTTTGCCCAAACGGCACAAATGGCGCGCCACCCAATACCAATTGCAAACGCTGTGCCGCTGATCGCCGCACCTCAAATCCCGTGGCGAGTTTTCCGCTCATTAAACTGGTTCCGTTCAAAAAATGTTAGGCCCTAGTCCCAAGGACCGCGAGGACGAGGTGATGAGTTCTTATCGCCACTGGACGGCGTTCGCCATGGCGAGGCGTCGGAAGTTGGCTCCCTTACCATTCGTTGCGAAGTTTCGCCAGCATCGAATGGTGTGGGCCTAAGTTCTTTCGCCAATTGGGTTAAGGCCGCAATCCGGTTTTCGACATTGGGGTGCGTTGAAAACAAATTATCTGCGCCATGTCCGGCGAGCGGATTGATGATAAACATGTGCGCCTGCCCTGGCGAACGACGCGCCCATGGATTTTCAAAGTTTTTCGCCAAGCGTGAGATCTTTTGTAGAGCACTGGCAAGCGCCAACGGGTCGCCACAAATCTCCGCCCCATCGCGGTCTGCTTCATATTCACGAGTACGGCTAACCGCCATCTGCACCAACAACGCCGCTAGCGGCGCAACAATGATCATAAACAGCGCACCAATGGGGCCAACAGGACTGTTTGAATTGCGCGCGCCGAAAAACAGACCAAATTGCGCCAACATCGAAATCGCGCCCGCAAAAGTCGCCGTCACAGTCATCGTTAATGTATCCCTAGACCGAATATGGGCGAGTTCGTGGGCAACAACAGCGCCGACTTCGCGACTATTGAGGTGTTGTAACAAGCCCGTCGACAAGGCAACGGCCGCATTTTCGGGGTTTCTGCCCGTGGCAAAAGCATTGGGCTGTTGACTGTCAATGAGATAAAGACTGGGCATCGGAATGCCCGCCCGTAATGAAAGTTTTTCGACCATGTCAAAAAGCTCTGGCGCGTCGCGCCAGTTCACAAGACGTGCGCGCTGCATACGCAGCACCATTTTGTCCGAATTCCAAAATGCAAAAATGTTGGTGATCAGGGCAATCACAAGCGCAAACAACATGCCAGCACTGCCCGCAACAACGAACCCGACGGCCATAAATAGCCCGGTCATCACCGCGAGTAGAAATGTTGTTCTCATTGCGTTCAGCATCCAAAACCTCTAACAATTCAGCTAGCCACTAGATGGGACGCAATTGTGGCGGTGACAAGGATCACCTCGTCGTATTTTTGATTTTGAGAGCGATAATTATGCCAGCAAAGCAACCAAAGTTCAAAAAACCTGACCCCGAAATCGCCAAACGCGCGCTTGAAGAAGCCAAGGCACGCAAAGAAGAAATTGATGCCGTAACCGAAACAGCGCCCAAAGAAATCAACGGCAAAAACGGCCCCGACCCTGCCCGCTATGGCGATTGGGAGAATAAAGGCATTGCAAGCGATTTTTAGCTTTCAGTGGCCTCTTTGAGTGCGGCAAAAGCGTCAAGTGCACGGCTTCGTGATTTCTTCAAATCCACAAGAGGTTGCGGATAGTCGCGGCCAAGCTGGATACCAACCTGACGCAAAATGTTGCTCGGCGCTTCAAACGGTTTAGCCAGATATTTGTCCGGCAAATCAGAAATTTCAGGCACATATTGACGGATATAGTCGCCCGCCGCATCAAACTTTTCACTTTGAGTGACTGGATTAAAGATCCTGAAATAGGGCGCAGCATCGGCACCACAACCCGCGACCCACTGCCAGCTTGCCCGATTGTTCGCGCGATCGGCATCAACAAGACAGTTTTCAAACCAGTCCGCCCCCAAGCGCCAATCCAACATAAGGTTTTTGGTCAAAAATGATGCCACGATCATGCGCACCCGGTTGTGCATGTACCCCGTTTGCCATAGCTCCCGCATACCAGCGTCGACAATTGGAATACCGGTTTGGCCCTGTTGCCACTTCAACAAAGCTTCATTGTCGGTGCGCCATTGGAAACGGTCAAATTTGGCGTTGAAATTTTGGGTCGCGAACTCGTCAAAATGAAACAGCAAATAGTAAGAGAATTCACGCCACGCCAGTTCTGATTTGAAATGCGCGACGTCTTCACTGTCTGTTTGATGCTCAAGCGCTGCCCATATTTGATGCGGCGAAACTTCGCCAAACGCCAAATGGGGCGAAAGGCGCGAAACATGGGCCTTACTCGGAAAATCGCGGCCCTTTTTGTAGCCATCTAAACCGCCATCAACAAAATTGCCCCATGCCGCGCGCGCACCCGCCTCACCAACTGTCCAGCCTTTCATGACTTCGCTCGTCCATGGCATATTGGGAACCAACTGAAGCGCATCAAGCGTTTGGCTCGCTAACTCAACTTCCGCGAAATCCACTTGTTCCGGCGCCGGCAACGTTGCACGCGGGCGTTGAGCATTCATGCAGCCTTTTCGATAGAAGGGCGTGAAAACTTTATATGGTGAGCCATCTGCCTTTGTGACCTGCCACGGCTCCCACAAAAGCGAACCGTTAAAGCTTTTGGCGTCAACGCCCATTTCTTGCAGCGCTGACTTAATGCCTTCATCAACTGTCACACGATGCGGCGTGTAAAATCTGTTCCAAAAAACGTGTTTTGCAGAAACTTCCGAAGCCAAGCGCGGCAAAATCTCTTCCGGATCGCCATTGAAGAAACGCAGCTTGCCATCAAGAGAGGCGTTTAGGCTTTTCAACGACTGATGCAGCCAAACCGAATTTGCGCTTCCTTTTGCGGACTGATCAGTGTCTGTTTCATCATAGATATAGATGGGAAGAACGCCGCCCATCTCAACTGCCTTGGTTAGTGCCGGATTGTCCGCCACCCGCAAATCCCGCCGAAACCAAACGATAGACAATTCACTCATCAGACGCCCTCAAAATTCTCCATGTTCGCATAACGGATCAAACGGCAAATCCGATCAAACAAAAGGCCGCTCTCCAAATTGAAAAGCGACCTTCGAAATTGATCTCGTTTAGTGTGGTCTAGGCCAGCAATGCGATGACAAGACCTTGCAACAACAAAACGCCCAACAAATATCCGCCATCAATAATGGTCAGCGCTTTCTTTTGTCCTTGATAAGCATGATTGAGCATCATGGATGTCAAAACAAAACCAAACCACATATGCCCACCAACAAGCAGAGCATCGGCTATCTGAATATCGGTCGCGCTGGTTGCCATAATTGAGCGGGTCAACAAAAGCATGAAATAAGCCATCACCAACTGGCAAACGCCCGCAATCACGAACGGCATAGACGAGGCTTTGCCGTCCGGCATCAGTTCTTCGCGGGTTTTACCCTTTTCGTCATCGGCGAGAAGGGTAACGATGGCAGACAAATCTTCGCGGGTGGCATAGCGGAAGGTAATATTGGTCA
>CAJXLH010000217.1 GCA_913055925.1 uncultured Maritalea sp.
GCGATAATCGCCCCACAGATTGTTTGTCTAGGGACACAGGATCCCGAGATTCTGCGCTCATTTCCGCCAAGCTCGCCAGCTCCTTTTGACGTTCTTCCAGCAAGTCTTTGAAATGCTTGAATTTGCTATCGTCCATCATCACATTCTGATCGCGCTTTACCATTTTTGCAAATCTTGGCAACAGGCTTGATAAACTTTACAAAAAGCATGGAATCTAAATTGCTTTTTCTTGGCGTCCGCACTATTGTGCACGACCTGAAATTGCCCCGATAAGAGCACAAGAAACGATGTCAGATACCGATAATGTTTTCCGTGAAGTAGACGAAGATTTGCGCAATGAGCGCATGAAAAAACTTTGGCGCCAGTTTGGCCCTTATGTGATCGGCGTTGCGGTTGTGATTGTTTTGTTGGTTGCCGGCAACGAAGCTTGGCGCTGGTGGCAAAACTCAAATGCAGCGCGCGGTGCTGAGCAATTCACAGCGGCGTTGGAAACTGTTGCCGATGGTGATGTTGCTGCTGCCCAGCAAGCGCTTGAAGATGTATCGGCCACTGCACCGGGCAAATACCCGGTTCTTGCAAAGTTCCGCTCAGCAGCTCTTCTGGCTGAAGATGGCAAGACCACCGAAGCTGTTGCTGCATATGATGCTTTGGCCAATACATTGAGCGACAAATCACTTCGTGAACTCGCAACTTTGTTCGCTGCTTATTTGTTGGTGGACCAAGCAGAGCCTGCCGCTGTGTCGCAACGTGTGATCGCTATGAATGACGATGCGCATCCGCTGCGCAACGCCGCACGCGAAGCGCTTGGTTTGGCACACTATAAAGCGGGTGACTTGCAAGAAGCGCGTAATCTATTCGACAAAATTGCAGCCGATCCGCTTGCGCCACGTGACCTTGGTCTGCGTGTGTCGCTCTATATCGGTCAATTGCAGTCGCAAGGCATTCTTGCTGAGACAAGCGAAGCCGCAACTGAATAAGCGATAGGTCTGGGGACCTAACGCCATGGAGCCATATTGATGTCTGTTACTGTCGCGATCGTTGGTCGTCCCAATGTCGGCAAATCCACCATGTTCAATCGCTTGGTGGGCAAAAAGCTTGCCTTGGTGGACGACACACCGGGCGTAACCCGAGATCGTCGCGAAGGTGAGGGCCGTATTGGCGACCTAACATTTACGCTGATCGATACTGCGGGATACGAAGATGCCGACGATGCGACCCTTGAAGGTCGTATGCGCCAACAAACCGAAGCAGCGATTCAAGAAGCGGACGTCATTCTTTTGATGATCGACGCGCGCGCTGGCGTGACGCCGATGGACGAGCATTTCGCCAAATTGCTGCGCAAAGCAAACAAAAAAGTGACGCTTCTCGCCAACAAAGCCGAAGGCCGTGCCGCCGATGCTGGGCTTTATGAGGCCTTCAAACTTGGTTTTGGTGAACCGGTTGCTGTGTCCGCAGAACACGGCGTGGGCCTTGCAGACCTTTACAACATTGTTGCAACGGCGGTCGAAGAAACCGAGCGTGACCTTGAACTGGGCGCAGCGGAGTTTGAAAAAGCTGTGCAGCAGATTGATGAAAGCTTGATGCCGGAAGTCAATGTTGAGCTGGAAGATGACGGCAAAGGCATTGAAGATGGCCACGGCACTTACGACCCAACGCGTTTTCTCAATGTCGCAATTGTTGGTCGCCCAAATGCGGGCAAGTCGACACTCATCAACAAGATGGTGGGTGCGGAACGCGTTCTCACTGGGCCTGAGGCTGGCATCACCCGCGATTCAATCATGGTGCCTTGGGATTGGCACGGCCGGACCATCAACCTCGTGGACACTGCTGGTATCCGTAAACGTTCCAAAGTGCAGGAAAAACTCGAAAAGCTTTCTGTCGCCGATGCGCTGCGGTCCATTCAATATGCCGAAGTTGTTGTGTTAATGCTCGACGCGACGATCCCGTTTGAAAAACAAGATCTTCAGCTCGCTGATCTCGTGGAGCGCGAAGGTCGCGCTTTGGTCATCGCGCTGAACAAATGGGATCTTGTAAAGAACAAGCAAGAACACCTTTTGAACATGCGCGAGGCGTGCGCGCGCTTGTTGCCGCAACTCAAAGGCGTGCCTCTGATCACGCTTTCGGGCCTACGCGGCAAAAACATCGACCGCCTCATGGAAGCGGTGTTGAAAGTGGAAAAGACTTGGAATTCAAGGATTTCCACCGCCCGCTTGAATCGATGGTTGACCGGCATGACCGAAAGTCATCCGCCCCCAGCCGTTTCTGGCCGACGTCTGCGCTTCCGCTATATGACCCAAGCCAAAACCCGTCCGCCAAGCTTCATCATTTTCTGCTCGCGTCCCGACGCGGTACCAAAATCCTATGAGCGCTATCTGGTAAACGGCCTGCGCGAAACCTTCAACTTGGACGGCGTGCCGATCCGCATGTGGGTACGTGGCGGTGACAACCCATACCACGACAAAGAAAAAGCGCGGCGCTGAGAGTTCGCATCGAACACACTTTGCGTTTTTGTCTAAACCACATCTGTGCCACGTGCAGGTGGTCGACTGAACAGCAACAAGAAGCCGAATACGATCATTGCGCCGCCAGAAGAACGCTGGAGCCAATGCAGTTTGCTCGCCGCGAAAGCGGCCGCAAATCGACCGGCGAATGCGTAAATGGCTATCGCTATGAATTCTAAAACTAGGAATATGGAGCCGAGCAGCAGGTAGCTTTGCCAATACTGGTGTACATCAACAAACTGCGGAAAGAATGCCGCAAATATTAGAATAGCTTTCGGGTTGCTGCTCGCGGCAAGTACTTCGCGCCTAAAGCCTTCATGGGGGTTTGATTTTGCATCACCAATTTGCGCTGTCTGTACATTGGCCCGCGAACGAATGAGCTTGATGCCCAGCCAAATCAAATAGGCCGCACCGAACAATTTGACCACGGTGAATGCAAGCGCCGATGTAGATAGCAAAACGCCCATTCCAAGCGCGCTGGCCAAAATCATGAGGATGAACACCGGTAAACGACCGGTGCTTGCAGCAAGCGAGTAGCCGATGCCTTGCTGTGCGGCATGAGTCATGGAAAGCAAATTGTTCGGTCCAAACGCTAGATTTAGCGCAAAACAAGCTGGAACGAAAACGAGTAAATCAATATTCATTGCAACGCTAAGCTCTCTGCACAAAGGCCGCAGCGAATCCACTGCCGATCAACCCAAACGCAGAGCCGTACTTCAACGTGATCTGCCCCTTGTTGCTTTCAAACAACAGCTTTGTCCGTGCGGCGAGGAATGCAATGACGGTGAACATAGCAAAGACCATGAACAGGAATAGCGGACCAAGTAATCCAAGTTGCGACCAGAAGGGTTGCGTTGGGTCGATGAACTGCGGGAAGAATGCCACGAAGAAACCAATAGCTTTCGGGTTTAGCAAGGTTGTGACCAAGCCTTGCATGTAGGGGCTGCTGCCGGTCTCATTGACTTCGATGTTCACTTTGTGGCTGGCACGCAGTTGCTTCACGCCGAGATAGATCAAATAGGCAATACCCGCCCATTTGACGATATTGAACAACAAGACAGAGCTTTGCATCAAAGCGCCTAGGCCCAAAAGGCTGAGGGAAATCAGAATCGCATCGGCAGAAATTACACCCGCGCTAAACTTAACGCCGGCAACAGCACCCTGTCGCAGACTAACCACCAACAAAACGATGATTGAGGGGCCAGGGGAAAGGGTAATGAATATAGTGGCGAGTATGAAACCTAAAAGCATGATTTGATCTCCTATGATTAAATGCTCTCACAGAATTCGCCGCTGATCAAAGCAAGAAATTTGATAAAGCATCACCAAAATGAATGGGTTGATGATTGACCACCAATTTTGTTGCGGCTACGGTCTGCTCCTCAACTCACCTTTTTAGGTTTCCGATCATGACTTTTGCTTCTCTCGCCACCTATTGCGTGGCGCTTGCCATCGCTGTTGCAATTCCGGGGCCGGGCGTTATGGCGCTTATTGGCACCTCGTTAGGCGGCGGGTTGAAACGTGCCGTGCCGATGATCGCGGGTATCGCTTTAGGCGATGTGACTTGGCTGGTGCTGGCTGTACTTGGTTTGGCAGCCGTGGCCGAAGTCTATGCGGAAGCGTTCACCATCATTCGCTATGTCGGTGTCGCGTATCTCTTGTATCTCGCCTACAAATTCTGGACCAACACTTCGGCCCTAAAGACCGAGCAAGTCGACAATAAACGCACCGCATTCGCCTCAGCCCTCAATGGTTATGTCATCACTATGGGTAACCCAAAGGCTATGCTTTTTTACTTAGCGCTTTTGCCGGTGCTGCTCGATTTGACGACAATCGGATTGTCAGACTTTGCGCTGATCGTTCCAGCGACCTACGCGACGTTGTTTATCGTGTTGTTGCCTTATGCATTGCTGGCTTCCGGCGCGCGTGAATGGCTTAAATCGTCCAACGTGTACAAGATGATGAACCGCACCGCCGCTGCGCTAATCGGCACTGCAGCAATCGCAATCGGTTTGCGTGCGCATTAGGGTCAGGACACACTCATTTTGCTGAAAATGGTTGGATTGAATTTGTACGAATATGAGGCGCAAGTGCGAAGGAGTACCTTTGTCCTTCAAGTTCTTGCAACGAAATAGCTCGTGCAAATTCAACCAATCCAAAGGACGTTTTGATATGGCGGCGATTTACTTTGTCAAAACGCTTGGTCGGGGAATACCCCGACTTGCACGCTTTTCCGCGTATCTCTTGCCATATCAAACGCCATTTCAGCAAAATGAGTGAGTCCTGACCCTTATGCCGAAACTTCATGTCGAATGGGGCGAGCGTGCGTTCGACCATGAGGCGAACACTGCGATCATTGTTGATTGTCTGAGTTTCTCCTCCGCGCTCACCGTGGCCTGTGCGCGTGGCGCAATTGTTTATCCGTTTTCATTACGCGCAGGGGCGAAGCGATTTGCGAATGCAATGGGCATCCCAGTTGTTGGCAAACGAAACGAAGGTACGCTTTCGCTCTCACCTCCTTC
>CAJXLH010000218.1 GCA_913055925.1 uncultured Maritalea sp.
CCGCCGCTTGGCGGGAGCCACCAGGGTTATCTGTGTGGCTGAACTTCAACACTTCTGCTGCGTGGGCAGCCAGTCCTGTTGAAGCGACGAGGCTTGCCGCGACGGCAAGCGTTGAAATCAGTTTTTTCATCATGTTCCTCCCGAACATAAAAAATTTTTGTTGCATTACATTGCGTATACATTAAATAATGCGTTGTCAACAAAGTGTCACACAATTTGCGTGGCCGGAAATTTGAAAAGAAGAAAAGTCAGGGACACTAATGGCCAACGAATATGAAATCGCTGTTTTTAACGGAGACGGCATTGGACCAGAGATCATGAAGCCTACGGTTTCAATTCTGGAGCAGCTCGCCGCGCAGAGCGACACTTACAGTTTTGATTTCAAATATGCAGACGCTGGCGCATTGCATTACGCCAACACAGGCGAATCTTTGCCTGAAGAGTCACTTGAGATTGCGAAACGAGCAGACGCTATTTTGCTCTCCGCGATGGGACTGCCGAGCGTTCGCTATGATGATGGCACAGAAATTTCGCCGCAGATTGAGCTGAGAAAAATCCTAAATCTTTTTGCGGGCGTCCGACCAGTGCGTATCGCACCAGGTCAGTCTTCACCGCTTAACCTGAACCCAGAGCAGGCGATTGACTTTGTGTTGATCCGCGAAAGCACAGAGGGACTATTTTACAGTCAGGGCAAAGGTGAAGTGTCCGAACATTCCGCAAGTGAAACGCTCATGATCACCAAAAAAACAAGTGAAGACTTGTTTGAATTTGCGTTCTCGCTTGCCAAGCAGCGAAAAGAATTGGGGCAAGGTAAGGGTAAAGTCACCTGTGTCGACAAAGCGAATGTGTTCCGCGCTTTTGCGTTCTTCCGCGATATCTTTGACAAGGAATCGGTGAGGCACGCCGCAATAGAATCAGATCACGCTTATGTGGACGCCACCGCATTGTGGATGGTGACAAAACCTTGGGATTTCGACGTCTTGGTGACCGAAAACATGTTCGGCGACATTTTGTCGGACTTGGGTGCCGGCATTATGGGCGGCTTGGGCTTGGCCCCGTCTGCAGACATCGGTAAGGACGCGGCGGTGTTTCAACCTTGCCATGGTTCAGCGCCTGATATTGCGGGCAAAAACATAGCGAACCCATTTGCAATGATTCTTTCTGCTGCCATGATGCTCGAATGGTTGGGCATAAAACACAACGACATTGCCATGGTTGATGATGCAAAGCGTTTGCGCGACGCGGTGGATAGAGTTGTGGTTTCTGGTAAGGGCACCACGGGTGATCTCGGCGGTAACGCAAACACCACCGAAGCTGGGCAAGCTGTGATGGAAATGCTTTAAATGTCTCAATTGGAGTTCAAGGTCGCTTGTTACGGCGCTGGTTATTTTTCGCAGTTTCACTTTGATGCTTGGCAGCGCATCGATGGGGCGGTACTAGTCGGCATTGCCAACCGGTCCATCGACAAAATACCTGAAATCGGCGTGGCCAAGTTTGCTGATGTCGACGCGCTACTCGCTGAAACAAAACCGGATATTTTGGACATTATCACGCCACCTGTGACGCATCTTGATACGATCAAGAGGGCGCTTGATTTTGGTGTGAAGGCGATCATTTGCCAAAAGCCATTTTGTGAGAACAAGGCTTAGGCCACGGAGGCCATGCAGCTTGCCGACGCGGCCAAAGTGCCGTTGATCATTCACGAGAATTTCCGCTTTCAACCGTGGTATCGCGAGATCAAGAGCCAAATTGACAAAGGCGCAATCGGCGATCTTTTGCAACTCACATTTCGTTTGCGAACGGGCGATGGCCAAGGCGAGGATGCCTACTTAGATCGTCAGCCGTTCTTTCGTGAAATGGAACAGCTTCTAATTCATGAAACCGGTGTGCACTGGGTTGATACATTCCGATACCTGTTGGGTGAACCGAAAAGCGTTTTTGCTGATTTGCGGCAGTTAAACCCAGTGATCAAGGGCGAAGATGCTGGATATATGCTGTTTGATTATGGTGCAGGCAAACGCGCGCTATTCGACGGCAATCGTTTGCTTGATCATAATGCGGAGAACTGTCGCACCACATTGGGCGAAGCATTGGTTGAAGGCACGCAAGGCACGATCCAGCTTTATGGCAATGGCCGTGTCACACTACGTAAGTTTGGTTCTCAAGAAGAGCGTGTTTTGTTAGAAGAGCGCGATTGGCGAGGATTTGCCGGCGATTGCGTGTTCGCCCTGCAACAACATGTTGTGGATGGTTTACGCGGCATCGGCGAATTTGAGAATGAAGCAAAAAATTATATTAAAGTGATCGAAATCGAAGAAGCGGTTTATCTCTCAGCACAAGAACATCGACGGGTGGATATTTAAGCATTGAGCCAACAACGCACAAAATCACAAACCAGAACAGCCATTGATGGCTTGAAGGAACTTATTTTTTCCGGAGAGCTTGCCGCGGGATCCGATCATCTTGAAACGGAATTGGCGGCGCGTTTGGGCATGTCACGTACCCCGGTGCGGGAGGCGACGCTGATGCTCGAAGGGCAGGGTTTGCTGGAAGTGCGTCCGCGCAAGGGCGTGCGGATTTTGTCGCTTTCGGTTGCGGATATGGATGAGATTTACGAGCTGCTGACCGAGTTGGAAAGTTTGGCTGCGCGCCGTGCCGCGGCGGCTGGCTATGCAAAAGCAGATCTTAAATGCCTAGAAGACGCGATCGACAATATGGAAACAGCCTTGTCCGAAGAAGATCGCGAAGCTTGGGCGCGAGCCGATGAGGATTTTCATACCGAGCTTGTTCGGTTGGGCGGCAATTCTCGCGTTATTTCAATTGTAGCGAACTTTAATGATCAAGTGCGTCGTGCGCGCTCGATGACCCTTTACATCCGACCTCTGCCGGAAAAATCAAACGAAGACCACCGCGCGCTTTTGGACGCCATTTCGGCGGGTGATCAAGAATTGGCCTTTAAGGTGCACCATGAGCACCGATCAAACGCGCGCGAAATGTTGATCGCGTTGTTGCAAAAACATGGGCTGCGCCACGTTTAAGAAGTTTTGAATTTGGCTTTCGCGAGCAAATAGGCGCCGTCTAACGGCTCGCCTTTTGCACGTTCAAGAACATCTTTGTAGCTGCCAGGCAGGTGAGGTCGATAGAGCGCTGCCAATCCGCCAAGCATTACCAATCGGTTGCCCGGGAAGCTTTCAGCTGGACCAAGAGTTTTTGTGATTTGGGCCACGGCCCTTTCGATAATGACTTTCGCGTTCGGGTCTTTGTTTTGGGCGACTTCAAAGATTTGGGATGCAAGTCGCGCAAACTCGCGCGCGCCTTTGGTTTTCGCGAATCGAACCATTTGCTTTGGCGTACCGCCAAACTCAGCAAGTGTGCATTCCGTTAGCGGGCTGTGCGGACACAATCCATCATAAGCGGCAATGGTTTGCCGCAGCAGTTCGCGGCCAAGCCATGCACCGCCGCATTCGTCGCCGAGTTCAAATCCCCAGCCGCCCACGCGCTTTACTTGACCCTTTTCGCGCCAAACAAAGAACGAGCCCGTGCCGAGCATGGCCACAACGCCATCACCGCTTTCACCGAACGCTGCTGCAACGGTTAGATCGATGTCGGTGACAATTTGGCAGTTGTTAAACGGCAATGCTGCAATAAGTTCGTCGCGTTGGACACTCGCGCCAGCGCCAGCGAGCCCGATCAATGCGCAATCATTGGCGGCTTGTTCGGCGGTGCGATTGCATGAGGCATAAAGCTTCTCGGTAAGCGTCAAAATTTCAGCCTTTGCAGCGTCAAAATCAGTTGAGAGATTTGACGGGCCACCGAAGGCTTCGGTAAGAATTTCACCCGATGCTGTTGTCAGGCGTGCATGTGTTTTGGACCCGCCGCCATCGACGAGAAAAAAGCACTTATGATCGGCCGTCATTAGTCCCTCGCTTGTGCCAACTGCAACGCCTTACGCAAATGTCCGTCGCCATCGGCGAGGAATTTTTTTGCAGCATCCAAATCCACATTCGCTTCGCAAATTAGGATCGCTAGTTTGACGTTCCAATCGGATTCTTCAAGGGCCTTTAGCGCTTGATGTTGATCGGCGGTCGACAATTCGCGCACCAGATTTACAGCCCGAGCCCGCAATTTCTGGTTGGTGATGTTGAGGTCAACCATGCGGTTTTTATAACACTTGCCAAACTGCACCATTGATCCAGTTGAAATCATGTTGAGTACCATTTTTTGTGCGGTACCGGATTTCAAACGCGTGGACCCTGCCAAAATCTCAGGGCCAACCAGCGGTGTAATGGCAACGTCGACATTTTTCTCAAGGGCACTGCCTGCATTGCAGGAAATGCCGACCGTTTTTGCACCAATTGTTTTGGCGTGATTTAGGGCTGCGAGCACATATGGCGTGCGCCCAGAGGCGGCTAGGCCAATTACCAAATCGTTGGCGGAAACTTTTGCGTTCTTAATGTCCTTGATGGCGATGTCCATATCATCTTCGACACCTTCCTGTGCGCGGAAAATGGCAGCTTCGCCACCCGCGATGATGGCGTGGAACAGCTCGGGTGATGCCGAAAAGGTTGGAGGGATTTCCGATGCATCCAAAATGCCAATTCGGCCGCTTGTGCCTGCGCCAACATAGACAATGCGTCCGCCTGCCTTAAGGGCAGCGGTTGCCAACTCAATGGCGTTGGCTATCGCTGGCAACGTATTTTCAACTGCAACAGCAACGGCCTTATCCTCAGCATTCATCAGCGCGGCGATTTCAAGCGCGCTCATTTGATCTAACTGCTCGGAATTGCTGTTTGTGCGCTCCGAAGTTAAATGTTCCAGATCGGTGGACAATCTCAATAGATTATCTGCTGCAAGTTTGTTATGGTCGGCTGTCATTTTGGAATTATGAATTCCTTGTTGTCAAAAATCAAGAATTTATTATTCTGATGTTCGTATTGCATGCCGTCGCGCAGAACGCAAGAATTGAAAGATAAAACTATGCAAAATGCACAGAGCCTTAT
>CAJXLH010000219.1 GCA_913055925.1 uncultured Maritalea sp.
GATTTACCGCGGAAACTGGTACCTCGACGTGCTGAACTGGCCGTTTTTTATGTTGCAGCGCACACTGCGATTAAAGCCTATTCACTACGCTTCACTTGCGGAGCAATGGATACGCAGTACTGGGTTTCTGTTTTTCATTTTGATGTTGCCGGTTGCGTTTCGCATTGGAACTGGAGGTTCTGTAGACTTCGGCGCCCGCTTTGTCGCGGTTGTTGTTCCAGTGGTTTTTGTTTCTCTTTTTGGCACGGCGTACTTGCGCTGGCAAGTCAAACGCAAGCACTTATCCGCTTGGAGCGATTTCTAGCTCACTGATTTTGTGAACCCAGTCTGAACGCCGATCTCAGCTTCGATAAAGCCACGTCGCGCTAGAACGGGATTGTGAATAAAACAAACAGCCTCCTCCTTCTGTTTGTGCTGTCCACGCCTCCAAAATCTAAAGCGCCGTCGGCTGTTGCCGGCGGCTTTTTTTGGTCACCCTTCCATTGGCCAAGTGTCACTCAAGCGATACCCTTCTGGCCACGGGTCTGACGGATCGAGCATGTGCTGGTGGGTGCCGGTAATCCATGCGCGACCATTGACGCGCGGCAATATCGCGTCGCGATCACCGCAACTCGTTGTCTCAGCGATGTCACAGTTAAACTTCGATCCGGTGATGGACGTCGCAACATATTTGTCGTCCACGTTCATCTCACCTTTAGCGAGCATGAGCGCCATGCGCGCAGAACAGCCGGTGCCCGTGGGCGAGCGGTCAATCTTGCCGGGACGAATAGCGACCGCGTTAGCGCCTGTTAGCGTATCACCGTCGCGAGAAATGGGCCCCATGAATTGACAGAAAGAGATGTGCTCCCAATCTGCGTTTTCAGGATGCGTGAAACCGAGTTGCGCGTTGGCCGCTGCGGTGATTTTGGTCCCCAGTTCGGCGAGCTGTTTGGCGTTTTCCGGTTTGATTTCAAGTCCGAGCGCTTCGGCGTCAACCATCACAAAACTATCGCCGCCATAGGCCGTATCGACGATGATTTTGCCCAAACCCTCGACCTGCAGCGACACCTGCATTTGGTCAACAAAGCTTTTCACATTGGTGACAGTGATGCTTTCGGCTTTACCGTCTTTGCATTGCGCGACCACATTGATTAGCCCGCCCGGCGCTTCGAGCGTGAGGTGCGTCTCAGGTTCTGTCATTGGCAAGATGCCGCTATCCAAAAGCACCGTTGATACGCAAATCGAGTTGGAACCGGACATGGGTGGCGTATCTGCAGGTTCCATGATGATGAACCCCATTTGCGCGCGCGGATCTTTTGGCGGCACCAGCAAATTGACGTGTCTAAACACACCGCCGCGTGGTTCGTTCAAAACAAAGTTGCGAAGTGTTTCGTCTTCCTCGACGAACTTTCGCTGCTCCCATAGCGTCTCGCCGGGTGGCGGCGCAACACCACCAACAATGACGTCGCCGACTTCGCCCTCTGCGTGGCAGGAAACAACATGAATGGTTTTGGTTGAGCGCATTACGCACCTCGCAATTCGAATTCAGGTTCGCCCAATACGTCGAAGTCTGGTTCAATGCCCAAACCCGGCGCGTCAGAAGGTGCCATAAAGCCATTGTCGCGCTTCGGCGCGCCTTTGGCAAAATCAACCGTACCGTATGAATTGAAATCCGTCGCTGAGAAGCTAAACTCTTCCGGTGTCGATGCTGCGAGATGCGCAATCGTCGCTGTCACAATATCACCGCCCCAAGTGTCTTCAATGGTCATCGCGACGCCGGCATTCACGCAGATATCGCGCATAAGCCGCGCCTTGGTCAGTCCCCCGACCTTTGAAATTTTGAGGTTGATCGCGTCCATCGCGTCGTCAGCAAGGCCTTTGCGCAACATCGCCTCATCCATGATGTTCTCATCCATGATGAATGGTCGCGCGGTGCGGCGGCGGATCGACAAGCACTCCTCATAAGTCATGCAAGGCTGTTCGATGTAAACGTCCAGATGTGCAACCGCTGCGGCAACGCGCGCCGCTTCATGTCGGTTCCATCCCGTATTGGCATCGGCCACCAAAACTTCGCCCCGGTCCAGCACTTCGCGGGTCGCATGAATACGCGCGATATCGTCATTAGCGTCGCCACCGACTTTTAGCTGAAACTTCGTGTATCCCTCATTGCGATAGCCATCGATTTTCTTGGCCATAATTTCTGGATCTTCCTGCGAGATCGCGCGGTAAAGCGCCACCTTCTCCTGCTGACGTCCCCCGAGCAACGTGTAAACAGGCAAACCAGCGGCCTTGCCCAAAATGTCCCAACAGGCAATATCAATCGGCGCCTTGGCATAAGGGTGCCCACGCAGCCCCGCATCCATTGCTCTGTTGATGACATTCAGCTCTCTTGGGTCAAGACCGATCACGTGCGGCGCAAGCTCCTTCAGGCCTTCACGAACACCTTTGGCATAACTTGGCAGATAGGCAGAACCAAGAGGGCAGCATTCTGCATAGCCAGTGATGCCAGCATCGGTTTCGATCGCCAATACGGTTGAATCAAACACTTCAATGAAGTTGCCGTTTGACCAATTGTAGCGCCCCTCTTTCAGCGGCAAATCGATTTGGTAGATACGCAGTGCAGTTATTTTCATGTGATCCCTCCGCGCTTTTTTGCCTATGGCAAAATGAAGCCGTGTTTGAATGGATCTCTGTCATCGACAAAGATTGTGTTGTAGCCAGTTTTGCGTGCCCAGCCGCCAATGGAGGGGATAATCGCGTCGCGGAAACCCACCATAGTCGACGCTTCAACGCGCCCTCGGAAAAGCGACCCGATAATGCTCTCGTGAACGAAGTCTTCGCCGACTTTCAAATCCCCCATTGCCGCCCAATGGGCCATGCGCGCGGACGTGCCTGTGCCGCATGGTGATCGGTCGATGGCCTTATCACCATAGAAAACCGCATTGCGGGCGCTGGCTTCCGGATCGCGCGGCGCACCTGTCCAAAGGACGTGGCTTAGGCCATTGATCTCATCGTGCTCGGGGTGCACAAACTCGTATTTTTCGTTCAACGCTTTTCGCAGTTGTGGGGACCAGCGAATAAGGTCGAGTGACGAAAGGCCCTCGATGTCTTTGAAGTTTTCTTGCGGTTCAACAATCGCATAAAAGTTGCCGCCATAGGCCACATCGACTTGCACCTCGCCGAGCTCTGGCACGCGGACGGTCAAGTCCGTCGCATATAAAAAGCTCGGCACATTGGTAATGCGAACTTCTTCGACATAACCATCCTTCATCGTGTACTCAGCCTTGATGCGGCCCGCAGGTGCATCGAGATACAGAACACCCGGCTCTTTTGGTGTCACCAAGCCCTCTTCGATGGCCATTGTGACGGTGCCAATTGTGCCATGGCCACACATTGGCAGGCAGCCCGAGGTTTCGATGAATAGGATCGCAATATCGCAATCATCACGCGTGGATGGATAAAGGATAGAACCCGACATAATGTCGTGACCACGTGGTTCAAACATCAACGAGGTGCGCACCCAATCAAATTCCGCCAAGAAGTGCGCCCGCTTTTCGAGCATGTTGCTGCCTTCAAGCTCCGGTCCACCGCCCGCGACGAGCCGGACTGGATTGCCGCATGTATGTCCATCAACGCAGAAAAAACTATGTTTTGCCATATGTCCGTTTTCCTTGGGTCCAGGCCTTAAAATCGCGCAGGGTTGAAAGGTGAAACATCGAGTTGTTGCTGACGCTTCGCCAGCACATCACTGACAATTTTTGCCGTGGCGAAACACTGGGTTAGGCCCAAATGCCCATGCCCAAAGGCGTAGCAAATCTTGTCACTGTTTTTGGACGCGCCAATTGCGGGCAGTGTGTCCGGCAATGAAGGTCTAAAGCCCATCCATTGGCTGCCGTTTTCCATTTTAAGGTCTGGCAAAAACGACTTAACCTTGTTCAAAAGTATCTCGCTGCGCTTGTAATTTGGTTCAGCTTCCAGCCCCGCAAATTCAACAGCGCCACCGACACGAATGCCCGTCGAAAGTGGCGTCATCACAAATCCATGTTCTCCGAAAATCAGCTGACGTCGCAAGTCAAAGGCGTCTGCTGGCAAGGTCGTGTTGTAGCCACGCTCGCTTTCAAGCGGTATCCGATCCCCCACCTGCGCCGCCAATTTGTGTGACCATGCGCCTGCAGTAACAATTACATTGTTGGCGATTAGTTCCGTTCCGTCGTCAAGCGTCACCGCGCCACCTTTGTTGATGTGCTTTACGCCCTTCTCTATCAGTACGCCCTTATCGGCTTGCACCATATTCCATATCGACTTTGCGAATTCGAATGGATCGTTGACGGTTTGCCATTTGGGTATGAACGTTGCACGTTTGATTTTCGGCGAAAGACCGGGCTGCAATTGCTGCAAATCAAAGCCTTCGACATGCCGGAACTCTATGCCAAACTCTTCGCGCGCTTTCCATGTACCACGCGAGCGTTCAAACTCCGCGTCGCTTTCATAAAGGTGCAACGCACCGTCTTCACGCACTTGATTGCCAATATTGGGCAGCTTGCGCATCCGATCTAGTTCGTTTGCAGCCAATTCCAAAAGCGCGCTCTGCGCAACGATGGAGCGACGATATTGGTCAGGCCAGCTCGCGCGGAAAAACCGCATCAAGAACGGCGCGATATTAAGAAGATAGTTCGGGCGAATAGATAGAGGACCGAGCGGATCAAGCAGCCACTTCGGCGCTTTCAACATAATGCCAGGAGATGCCAAAGGGAAAATATCAGCAAGCGCGAATGCTCCGGCATTGCCAAAGCTTGCTTCCTGCGCGACGCCCTTTCGGTCAATCAAAGTGACTGCGCGACCATCTTGCTGCAAATAGTGCGCAATCGACAGGCCGATAATGCCGGCACCGACGATAATCACATCATGTTTTTGAGCGTTTTTGATCATTTGAAGCGTCCGACAGGTTGACGCGCCCGGCGTCAACCCGCCGGGCGCAATGATGCATTACGGCTG
>CAJXLH010000220.1 GCA_913055925.1 uncultured Maritalea sp.
GAAATCCAAACGAGAATGAAATGCTTTTCGCCCAGTGAACGGGTCCTTGCGGTTGCCGAAACGTGAACTGTAGCTGTGTTGCGAAGCTAGTGGACGAAAGATCGGCGCATCGCTGATGGCGGCCTTTGCCTTTTGAAATCGAGCAAGCGCCATCATGGCGGCGTTGGCTGCATCAATGTGCTCATCTGCGCTAATTGTGTCTTGTGCAGGAATGTAAGGCCCGCCAGTCGCACTGTTTTGCCAATTTGTGGCGTAGCCTGCCTTTTTCAACTCTGAAGCGATGATGTTGCTGCTATCAGAGGCTGATTTGGCGATTGATTGCAGAGCTGCGAGGCTTTCATTCTGCATCTGCGTAAGCCGTGTTGTGACTTCTGCAATGTCGGTGCTGGTTGATGGTATGCGTGGCGCTAAGGTTGCCGCAGCGCTTTTGTTTGAAGGCAGGTCGAGGCCAAGCGATTTGGCTTTGTCAGCAAGGGTGCGGACATAGTCATGCTGCTCGATCAACAGCTCCTGTTGGCTCACCAGTTCTTGAAGTTGCAGATTAATGTCGCCGGATTTCGCGTTTTGGCGCGAATGCAAACGATCAAGTTCCGTGCGCAAATAGGCAATGCGATTTTCGTAAGCGGAAATTTGCAGATCAGATGTTTGGGACAGCGCTTTTGCGATCTGTGGACTTTTGTATAGTGCTATTCCGAGAAACACATTGCTGGCGAGAAGGGCGGCAATAACTGCGTAAACCCACCAGTGGCGGAAACGCGACAGGGCGCCAAATGTTTGTAAGCCTTGGATTTGCTGATTGGAATGAGCTGTAGAAATACGCACTACGAGACGGCCTCAGAATCAATACTAGTTTGAGCATTGATCCTGAATGCTTATGGTTAAAAATTAGCCAATAATCGATGCGATGGGCTTGTAAAATTGCGGTGTCAAACCGGCTGCACTGCGTGCTTTGTCGTTGAACGGTGGTTTTAGGGTGCCTCGGAAGTGCTTGCGGACAAGCTGCTGAAATGTTTCCGCAGGCCGCTTGCCTTCGCAATCGCACATATAGCGGAACCATTTTGCGCCAAACGCGACATGGCGCTTTTCGTCGTTGTAGATCGTTTCCAAGATCTTGGCGGTGGCAAAGTCCTCCAGTGCCTTGGTTTTATCGATCATGGGCGGGGTGATGTCCAAGCCACGTGCTTCTAGCACAAGTGGGATTATGGCGAGGCGGGCGAGAAGATCATGCGCGGTTTCGGCGCAAGATTGCCAAAGACCATCATGGGCTGGGAAATCACCATATTGCAGACTTAGGTCCTTAAGTCGTTGATCAAGCAAACGGAAGTGCTTTGCTTCTTCCATACCGACTTGGACCCAATTGTCAAAATAGGTGCGAGGCAGGTTGGTGCCGCACGAGCGAGCAATAAGGTCCCAGGTCAGGTCAACTGCACCCAATTCGATATGGGCGAGGGCATGGATATGTGCGCGGCGGCCTTTCTCACTATTTAGGTTCCGTTTTGGCATTTTGCCAGGTGGGAGCAAGGCTGGCTTTTCTGGTCTGCCAGGGTTTTGCGGCAGCGCCTCTTCATCATATCGTCCCTTCGCGACTTTGCGGTGAAACCAATCGTGGCTCAAATTGAGCGCGAGTTCCGTCTTTTTGGCGAGGTCAGGTTCTTTTACGATTGCCACCGCACCAGAAAAAAGATCGTAGGACTGCCGCATCTCGTCAAATCCTATGCGCTGATGTGGTCGAGTACAGCCTGTGCGTGGCCCTTTGCACGCACCTTGCGCCAGATGTGGCCGATTTTGCCGTCTTCGTCGATGAGGTAGGTCGCGCGTTCTATACCGAAATAGGTTTTGCCGTACATCTTCTTTTCAACCCAAACACCGTACGCCTCAATCGCTTGTTTGTCTGGGTCGGAAACAAGAATGACATCAAGGTCATGCTTTTTGCGGAAGTTCGCGTGTTTTTTCACTGAATCGGCGGAGACACCCACAAGGATGGTGTTTTTCGCGGCGAATTCATCTTTGAGTGCGGTGAAGTCGATATTCTCGATGGTGCAGCCAGAGGTGTCGTCCTTTGGATAGAAGAACAAAACGACCTTTTTGCCTTTCGCGTCGGCAAGCGAAAATGTTCCGGTCGAATCGGTTTCGAGTGAAAAGTCGGGTGCTGCTTGTCCGATTTTGAGTTCTGTCATGTCTCGCGTGCGCCTCTTGCATATTCAAAAGAAGATAAATCTTATTGTTATCAGTGCCTTAGAACTGACACCATTTCAAGTCAAACAAAGGAGCTTGTTCAGTCCGAAGCTGATTATTATCAATGGTTTGGGGAAAGGTACGTAAACCGGCTGCATGACAGATCACAAAGACACCAATATTGCCGCGCCAGCGGACAATCCGTTTTGGCGACGGAAGCGTTTTTTGGTGCCAAGCGCATTGATTTTGCTGGTGGTTTTGCTGTTTGCGCGGGTGGCGATTGCTCCAGTGAGCGTTGGCATCGTTGATGAATTAGTGCGCGGTCAGTTTGAAGCGCAAAACCAGTCTGGTGAGTATGCCCTGGCGTTTGCCGAATCGGGTGTCCAATTGGTTGGCGGCGTGCGCCCAACCATCAAGCTGAAGGACGTCACGCTCACCGACAAAGCAAGTGGTGCGATCATTTCTGCCGAAGAGGTCAGGGTGGCGTGGTACGGCGGCGCGGCGATTTCGGGGGCTCCTGCATATAAAGCGCATATCGATGCGCCTGTGATCCAGTTGGTGCAAGATTATAGCGGCATCAGATTGGCCAAAATTGAAGTGGCCGACGAAGGAGATGGGCTTGCTGTGGTCCGCCTTTCAGGAGACAGTGCGGGCGCTGATGCCATTCGTGTTACCAATGACGGCGTTGTTTCGCGCACAACCGACGGCGATGGTGCGGCGGCGATCAAATCGGATAATGCGTGGGCAATTGAAGGTGTTGAGGCGCTTGAAGATCTTCTCTCGCGTTTTTCCAAAACATCGCAACATGCGGCATTTTCTGAATTTACAATTTCGAATGCTCAAATTGAAATTGTTGACCGCATCTACCAGCTTTATCGACAGCTGAACGGGGTTGAAGTGCGGTTACGTCCGGACGACGATGCAGTGGCGATGAAACTTGCCTTTTCGACACCAGGTCGGTCAACAACCGGTGAGATGATTTGGACTTCAGTGGGTGACAAATCGCGACAAATCACGGGTTGGTTCGATGATGTCGATCTGGCGCTTTTAATGCCGTTTCTTGATGACCAAGACGGCATGTTTGCCCTAAAGGGCGGCACCAACATGCGTTTTGACGTGGATTTCGGTTCTGCTGGTGTAGAGCTCGGTGCGTTTGAGATTGATCTCACGCCTGCAAAGGCGGCGATTTTGACCGATCAGTTTGTTATCTCGGCTGAACCGGCGCTCGTGCACTGGTATCCAAAAGACGCCAAATATGTGCTCGATCCCTATCAGATTGATATTGGCCAATCCTCCACGACCGTGGCCGGAGAGTTCCGGTTGGGATTGGACGAGAGTTTTGGACCCACCGTTGGGTTTTCTGTGTCCCTTAAAGACACGAAACTGCACCCCAACGATATGAGCACGCCCGAGAACAATATCGACTTAATCATGGCGAATGGCTGGTCTGCGCCGCTTTATGGCGCGTTGGGCCTTGATGCGATTGCTTTTAGGGATGATCAGTTTGAGATTGACGGACGTGGTCGCATTGATGTGTTGCAATCCGGGCTTGGTTTTGACCTCGCCCTTTTCGGAAAAGGTGCGTCAGCCGATGACCTCAAGCGGATTTGGCCATATTTTCTCGCAACTGATGCGCGCGACTGGTTTGTAGAAAACATCACAGGTGGTCGGATCGAAAATGCGCGGATGCGGTTCAACTTTCCTGTCGGTACGGTTGGCAAACCCGGTGAGGATCGGCGCATTCCAGATGGTGGCGTTTCAATTGAAGGTACCGCGCGCGACGTTAATCTGATCCCACTGCCTGGTTTTCCAACAATCCAAATCGATGGCACGACGCGCATTTCTGTTAAAGACCATCACCTAGAGCTTGGTTTTGATGAGGCGATTGTGCGCGACGACAGTGGTGAAGTCGTTATTCAAAATGCAGCATATCTCAATCGCGATAGTGGAGCGAAAGAACAATTGTTTGAGCTATCGGGTCGCTTGAAAGGCGCTTTGCCGACGTTGATTGCTATCGCTGATCGAGAGCCGCTGAATCTGTTGGACGATTTTGAGCTTCAATATGCGCCAGAAGACTTGGCGGGCGAGGCGGATGTTCAGGTGATTGCAACGATTTCGCAAGATGAGGGTGGCAAGCCGAAGGGTGTTGATTATTCACTAAGCGGCACAGTGCAGGAGTTTGCGTCCACGAAGCCAATTGAAGGCTACGTGGTGGCCGATGGTTCGGCGAGTTTCACCGCTTCCCAACAAGGCTATCGGATTTCTGGCAACGCCAATGTTGGCGGCGTGCGCGCAAATGTGCGCGTTGAAAGTGATGGCGGGGCCAATCCTGTTGTCACGGCAAGTGCGACCATGACCGAAAAGGATCGCGAGGCGCTCGGTATTGATCTTTCGCAATTTGTGGAGGGGCCATTGCGCTTTGTCGGTCGTCCAGTGGGTGAGCTTATTCAAGTCGCAGTGGACCTTACCGATGCCCGCCTGAAGTTTGCAGAGCTGGGCATTGACAAAAAGCCGGGCGTGAAGGGCGAGTTGAAAGCAACTTTGCTCCTTGACGAAAAGCTTGTGGATGCTCAAACGCTGGATTTACGGTTTGAGGACGTTCGCGCGCTTGGCAGTTTGCAATATGATATCGAAAGTGGATTGCAGTCGGCGGATATTGTTGAGCTCGTACTAAATGAAGGCGACCGCGCAAGCGTATCCATGGCGCCGATTGAAGGCGGCTACTCGGTAAAGGTTATCGGCGAGCAACTCGATCTTAAGCCAATGTTGAAACGCTTTTTGGGGCTTGGC
>CAJXLH010000221.1 GCA_913055925.1 uncultured Maritalea sp.
ATTTCGCGATCGAAAGATTATTCTCGAACCAATGAGTACCGGCGCGGCGGTGCGGACCTACAATATCCTTCTTGGCGAAAAGCGCGCAGTGGCCGCTGGTTTGATTTCTGTCGAGCGTGCGAAGTAAAATGTCCGGCGAGCAAAGCGACGCACAATTTATTGCCACGGAGTTGAACAATCTTGCGCGTGAAAGCTATCTCGCAAGCTTGTTTGTGCCTGACGAGTTTCGTGGTGATATTCAGACGTTACTTTGCTTTTCGGCTGAAGTATCGACGGTTCGACAGCGTGTGTCGGAACCAATGCCGGGCGAAATCCGCTTGCAGTGGTGGCACGACGTAATAGAAGGAAAACGCGACGACGAGGCGAGGGCGAACCCGCTTGCTGCAAGCCTTTTGCGGACAATCTCGAAACACAATTTGCCAAGGGTTCCATTGCTTAGGCTGGTGGCAGCACATCGATTTGATCTCTACGACGATCCTATGACGAATGTGAATCAGTTCGAAGGTTATGCGGGCGAAACGCGTGCGGCGATCTTTCAGTTTGCAGCCATGATTTTGGACAGTTCAGCCGATCAACAAGTAGCTGAGCTAGCAGAGGCCGCAGGTCATATGGGTGTTGCCCTGTGCTACTTAGAAAAGCTTAAACAGTTTGAACGCGATGCTGCTAACGGTCAGATATTCTTACCGTTTTCTGTGTTCGAGAGCTTTGGACTTTCAGATGGCCAGGTTCTGGCGCGCGAAAAGGCCCCGGAATTGAACGCTGCGATGAGCGCACATCTGGAAGCCGCAAAAACCCATTTGGAAAGGGCCGAAAACGCTATCGCGAATACTTCAAAAGAAATGAGGCCGGCTTTTGTTCGACTGGCATTTCTTAAAAAGCAGATCGCAAAAATGCAGCGCGCCACCGATGCATTTTATTTGTCTTACGTAGACATTGCAGATTGGCAGAAGCTTTGGACTGGCTTTTGGTTTGTGGCCAAGAACTAAATCCAGCCTTCCAAGTCGACTAAGGCGCGGGTGGTCATCGCCAATTTCTTTGCTTTCGCCTTATCTGGCCCGCGCCATCTGCCGACGTGATCAGCAGGCTTAGAGAACTCAACAGGAGGAAACAGGCCAAAGTTCACATTCATTGGCTGAAAGCTCTTGATACCGTTTGTTTCATCAGCGAGGTGACCGCCTGTGATATGGTTGACCAGGGCACCCATTGCTGTGGTTTTGGGCGGCGTTTGAATATCTAAACCCAAAGCATCAGCTGCGGCCAATCGGCCCACGACAAGGCCAAGTCCCGCGCTTTCAACATAGCCTTCTACGCCAGTCACTTGACCCGCAAAGCGAAGGCGAGGATCTGCTTTTAATCGCAATTGACCATCAAGCAACTCAGGCGAGTTGAGGAAGGTATTGCGGTGTAGGCCGCCCAAACGCGCGAACTGCGCATCTTCCAAACCGGGAATCAGGCGGAAGATATCTGCTTGAGCGCCATATTTAAGTTTGGTTTGGAAGCCCACCATATTCCAAAGCGTGCCCAGCGCATTATCCTGGCGCAGTTGAACGATTGCGTGGGGTTTTACTGTTGGGTTGTTGGGATTCGTCAGGCCAACAGGCTTCATCGGGCCAAAACGCAAGGTTTCGCGCCCGCGCTCAGCCATCACTTCTATGGGCAGACATCCGTCGAAGTAGGGAACATCTTCCCATTCTTTGAATTCTGTTTTATCGCCTTCAAGCAATGCATCGATGAACGCATTATATTGCTCTTCATCCATCGGACAGTTCAAATAGTCTGCACCGGTGCCGCCAGGGCCTGCTTTGTCGTAACGAGACTGCGCCCAAACAATATCCATATTGATCGAGTCTTTATGAATGATCGGCGCGATTGCATCGAAGAACGAGAGGCTGTCTGCGTTTGTGATCGACTGAATGCCTTCGGCCAGTGCTGGCGAAGTTAGTGGTCCGGTTGCCAAAATGACATTTGACCAGTCCTTTGGCGGCAGGCCCGCAACTTCGTTGCGATCAATCGTAATATTTGGATGCGCCTCAAGCGCCTCTGTTACCGCATTGGAAAAAGCATCGCGGTCAACGGCGAGGGCACCACCAGCGGGCAATTTATGCTTGTCGGCTGACTGCATAATGATCGAATTGCAACGACGCATCTCTTCATGCAAAAGCCCGACGGCGTTGTACTGATGATCATCAGATCTAAAACTGTTTGAACAAACAAGCTCAGCCAAACCATCGGTTTGGTGTGCGTCGGTCTCGCGCTTTGGTCGCATCTCGTGCAAAACTACTTTTGCGCCAAGGTTTGCCGCTTGCCATGCAGCCTCTGAGCCAGCGAGTCCGCCGCCGACAACGTGTATTGTTTGATCTGAATTTGTCATGCGATGCAAATAGCTGGTCTTCGAGTTCGCAGCAACAAAAAAGAAAACACCCGCAGCGATTGCTGCGGGTGTCGAACATACTATCTTTTGGCGCTTAACGCCGCATCATTAGATGTTAGATGCGTGCTCGCGAGCCAAAGGCTGGATATCACCGCGTGAAATGCCCAAATCGTGCAATTCGCGGTCATCAAGAGCGCTAAGTTCACGAACAGTCTGGCGGTAAGAAGCCCAGCGACGAAGTGTTTTTCCGAAATCCATTGCTTGTCTCCTTTGGATTGGGTGGTTGAATTCTGTTGACCCCTATGTAGCCTTTGCATACCCCAATGAGTAGACAGGAATTTCGCAACACGCCCATGCGAGAATTGCATGGCTGGTTGCTAAAGCATTAAAAACAAAGAAACACCCGCGTTCATATGAACACGGGTGTTTCAATGAAGGTCAGCTATTTAAAGCTAATTAGATGCGAGCTGCTTGAGCACGTGCAACTGAAACGATGTCGCCACGGTTGATGCCCAAATCGTTCAAACCACGCTCGTCCAACTCGTTAAGAGCGCGAACTGTTTTGCGGTATGAAGCCCACTGACGAAGTGTTTTACCTAGTGCCATTTTCTTTTCTCCTGCGCCCAAAGCGCTGTAATCTGTTGTGTTGAGACTGATATATGCCTAGGCAATAAAAATGAGTAGTGAGTTTTTTCGCACAGCTCCTCTGCAAAAAACGCAATGCAGAAACGATCATCACTTCATGCGCAAAGCGCATAAACAAAACGCCCCGGGTGAAACCGAGGCGTTTTATCAAATTCGTTTGGATAGCGATCGACTATTCAGCGGCAGTCTTCTGGGTTGGTCGTCTTTCCAAAAGTTCCTTCAAGAAGCGTCCGGTGTGCGAACGTTCAACTTTCACAATGTCTTCTGGCGTGCCCATAGCAACGATTTCGCCGCCACCGTCTCCGCCTTCTGGGCCAAGGTCGATCACCCAGTCAGCAGTTTTGATCACTTCAAGATTGTGTTCAATCACAATAACCGTGTTGCCTTGGTCCACCAGTTCGTGAAGAACCTCTAGCAGCTTTGCCACATCATGGAAGTGCAGGCCTGTTGTTGGTTCATCCAAAACATAGAGCGTGCGCCCTGTGGCGCGTTTTGACAGTTCTTTCGACAGTTTAACCCGTTGCGCTTCACCGCCAGACAATGTTGTCGCTTGCTGTCCAACCTTAACATAGCCAAGGCCTACCCGTTGTAAGGTCAACATCTTGTCGCGTATCGATGGAACTGCAGAGAAGAACTCAACCGCTTCATCCACGGTCATATCCAAAACGTCAGAGATGGATTTTTCTTTAAACGTCACTTCTAACGTTTCACGGTTATATCGCTTGCCCTTGCAAACATCGCAAGTCACATAAACGTCTGGCAAGAAGTGCATTTCGATCTTGATCATGCCATCGCCCTGACATGCCTCACATCGACCACCTTTTACGTTGAACGAAAAGCGACCAGGTGCATATCCGCGCGTTTTCGCTTCGGGTAGGCCGGCAAACCACTCGCGAATTGGTGTGAAGGCACCAGTGTAGGTGGCTGGATTTGATCGTGGCGTACGACCAATAGGGCTTTGGTCGATATCAATCACCTTATCCAAGAATTCGAGGCCAAGTAGCTGCTCGTGTGGGGCAGGGGTGACCCGTGCGCCGTTCAGTTTGCGGGCAATTGCCGTATACATTGTATCCAGCAGCAGGGTTGACTTCCCGCCGCCCGAAACACCGGTGACTGCTACAAAAGCGCCTAATGGTATGTCTACCGAAACATTTTTCAAATTGTTGCCAGTGGCGCCAGTCAGACTAATGCGACGGGTATCCGAAATCGGACGTCGCTCCGCTGGAAGCCGCACACCTAGTTCCCCCGACAAATATTTGCCGGTTAAGCTATCTTTGCTTTTGATAATATCTTTCGGCTTGCCTTGCGCGACGATCTGACCGCCATGGATGCCTGCGCCGGGTCCTATATCCACTACGTGGTCCGCCGTCAGGATAGCGTCTTCATCATGCTCAACAACCACCACAGTGTTGCCAAGGTCACGCAAGCGTTGCAATGTTTCGAGCAGGCGTTCATTGTCTCTTTGGTGCAAGCCAATGGATGGCTCGTCCAATACATAAAGCACGCCGGTCAGGCCGGAACCGATTTGTGATGCCAAACGGATACGTTGGCTCTCTCCGCCCGACAATGTACCGGAGTTTCGCGATAGCGAAAGGTAGTCCAAGCCCACATCCACCAAGAAATTTAGACGATCACGGATCTCTTTCATTATCCGTTCGCCAATTTCGAGCTGCTTGGGCGTAAGTTTTTTGCCAATGGTGCTAAACCATTCATGTGCTTCGCGGATGGACTTTTTGGAAACATCACCAATGTGCAAGCTATCAATTTTGACAGCCAGCGCTTCTGGCTTCAAACGGTTGCCACCACAGGAATAACAAGGTGCGCTCGACATATATTTTTCGATCTCTTCGCGCATGCCGGCCGATTCCGTCTCACGATAGCGGCGCTCAAGGTTGCCGATCACACCTTCAAATGC
>CAJXLH010000222.1 GCA_913055925.1 uncultured Maritalea sp.
CGACGGTGTGGTTGAGGTAGACCTATTGGGCGGCGAGCATGGCGTTTCACCCGGCCAAGCCTGCGTTTTCTACGCCGACAACAGCGCCAATACCCAAGTACTTGGCGGTGGCTGGATCGCCGAAGCAGTGAGCGCCCAAGCCGCCTAGTCGTTTGTGGGAGAGGGGGATTTTTGCCGCGCCGTCGGCCCTTGCGGACCTACCCCGGCACCCCTAAGTTTTTGTGCCGCCGTCATTCGCTGCGCTCACTTCCCCGGCACCCCCGCCGATTTGCCGGGTTTCTTCAATGCCGAAGCAAGTTGTGGGCGCATTGTGTGAAGGGCGAACACACCATGCTATAATCAAATAGTTGTCGGACAGGCCAACTATGTGTTAGGTGAGCCGACTTCGTGAGATGATTAGTGGCCGTGCGGTTCAAGGGGAACCGACCCGGGCATTTGTGGCAGGTGACGAGATGAGCGTGACGCTTGATTTGGCAGCGGTGAAAACTGCAGCGCCTAAAAAACAGTCCATGATTGGCATGAACCGGGATGAGCTGAAAGCAGCTCTTGCCGAGCTTGGCTTGCCCGAAAAGCAAATTCGCATGCGCGTTTCGCAATTGTGGAACTGGCTTTATGTCAACGGCGTGTCTGACTTTGATCAAATGCTCAACATCGCCAAAGGCCTGCGCGAACGGCTCAAGGACAAGTTTACGCTCAATCGTCCTGAGATTGTTTCTGAGCAAGTTTCAAGCGATGGCACGCGGAAATGGCTTTTCCGTTTCACTGATCCCGAGCAGCCAAATATGCCGCCTGTGGATGTGGAGACCGTTTACATCCCAGAAGAAGATCGCGGCACTTTGTGCGTGTCGTCTCAAGTCGGGTGCACGCTAACTTGCACTTTCTGTCATACAGGCACGCAAAAGCTGGTGCGCAACCTAACCGCAGGTGAAATTGTCAGCCAGGTTTTGATGGCACGCGAGCGTTTGGGCGATTTTCCAGGCGGCACGCGCCCAACCGATGGCGTTGTCCCAAAAGAAGGCATGCGCGCGGTTACAAACGTGGTGATGATGGGCATGGGCGAGCCGCTCTACAATTATGACCACGTGAAAAACGCCATGCTGTTGATGTCTGATGGCGACGGCATTTCGTTGTCGAAGCGCCGTATCACGCTGTCCACGTCTGGCGTCGTGCCGCAAATTGGCAAAATTGGCGAAGAAACCGGCGTGATGTTGGCGATTTCGCTGCACGCTGTGCGCGACGAGTTGCGCGATGAGCTTGTGCCGATCAACAAAAAATGGCCGATCAAAGATTTGCTTGAAGCCTGTCGTAACTATCCAGGCGTATCAAACGCCAAGCGGATTACGTTTGAATATGTGATGCTCAAGGGCGTCAATGATTCAATTGCGGACGCCAAAGAGTTGGTGCGGTTGCTGGATGGCATTCCAGCCAAAATCAACCTTATCCCGTTTAACCCTTGGCCCGGTTCTCAATATGAGTGTTCAAGCTGGGCGCAGATTGAAAAATTTGCCGATGTTGTGAACATTGCCGGTTATGCGAGCCCTGTGCGCACACCGCGTGGACGTGATATCTTTGCTGCTTGCGGTCAATTGAAGTCTGAAACCGAACGGTTGAAGAAAAAGGATCGCGACGCCTTGGCGTCTTAGATTTTCGCTTCTTCCATTAGCCATTTTTTGACTGTCTCCACGGCGCGGCTGGCGCCGTCCTTTTTGCTGAGCAGAAGAAAGTCATCTTGGCCGCGAAGCTGATATTCTGTGGGCAAGATCTCAACGAGCTTTTGATCTTCAACACTGGCTTGCACCAGCATTTTTGGCGCAAGGGCAATGCCCAACCCGTTAATTGCCGCGTCGATCGCGTGATTGGTTTGCCCAAACTCAAGCGGTTTTGACGGCAAAGTGATGCCAAAATGGGTCGACCATTGTTGCCAGAATTTGTGGCCATCATTGATCAACGGCAGAGCCTTTAGTTGATCGAGCGAAGGTGCAGTTTGCTTGAGCTCACCTGGACTGGCAACGGCAATAAGTTGATTTTCCAAAATCACTTGTGAGCTGACTTGACCGGATGGGCTTCCGCCCCAACGAAGGGCAATGTCAATGGCGTCTGGGCCAACAAAACGCCTTAGCTTTTCAGTGGCATCGATGGCGATAACAATGTCGGCGTGGTGTAGGTAAAATCGGCTGAGACGCGGGATGAGCCAGCGGCTGGCGATGGAGGGCGTGGTGCTCACGGTAACTTTGTTGCTGTCTTCTGTCGCCAAAAGAGATTTATGCGCCTCGGCGATTTCACTTAATGCGGGTTCTACTTTGGATAGGAAGTTGAGGCATTGCGCGGTTGGTCGCAGGCCGCGCGCCCATCTGTCAAAAAGCGGGAAGCCTAAATCACTTTCAAATTGCCGGACTTTTTGCGCCACCGCGCCTTGAGTGAGGCCAAGTTGATCAGCTGCTGCTGAGAAACTGCCAAGCCTTGCTGTCTCCGCAATTGCTTCAAGTGTATTTGTGTTGGGTATGCGCATCTTCATAATCAGAGATGATAGTTTTTCTACTGTCTTGTGTCACGGAATTTGATTTGTTGATGAATGTTACGAGCTGTAGCGTAAAAGAAAATCTATCTGGTGAGGTTTGAAAATGACGGACAAAAAGACAGCGATAATTGTAGGTGGCGGATCCGGTATGGGCGCCGATGCGGCTCGACGATTGGCCACCAATGGCTGGAACATTGCGGTGATGTCCTCGTCCGGCAAAGGCGAGGCGCTTGCGAAAGAATTTGGTGGCGTTGGTGTAACCGGTTCAAATTTGGAAGTTTACGACCTGTTGCGCCTGGTTGATGAAACCATGGCGGCGTTTGGTCAGATCGATACGGTTGTGTCGAGCACGGGCCACGGTCCAAAAGGCGACATCATGGAGATCTCAGACGAGGATTGGCATTTGGGCATGGATGTCTATTTGACCAATATTATTCGTGTCGCAAAGATTGTGACACCGATCATGCAAAAACAAGCAACGGGTGGGTCGTTCGTGAATATTTCAACCTATGCGACGTTTGAGCCGGAAGCCTTGTTCCCAACTTCGGGCGTTTTCCGTTCGGCGTTGGCCGCTTACACAAAGCTTTTTGCCGACAAATTTGCGGCAGAAAATATCCGCATGAACAATGTTCTCCCCGGCTTCATCGACACGTTGCCGGAAGCGGAAGATCGCCGCGTCCGCATCCCGATGGGGCGTTACGGTAAAGCGGGAGAAGTCTCTGATTTGATTGAGTTCTTGGCCGGTGAAATGTCGACCTATATCACGGGACAAAATATCCGCATTGATGGCGGCATTACGCGCTCCGTCTAACCGTTTGCGGCGTCGAGCATTTGACGTCGCCACTCGGTGGGCGACGCATCATGATGTTTTTGCCAGGCACGCCGGAAATGGCGAGATGAGCTGAAGCCGAGATCGCCGACCAAGCTTTCGATGTTGGTTTTTTGGGCGCGCAGGGCATTTTCTGCGATGGCGATGCGCAGGCCGTTTACATAGTCAGGTACAGAATATCCTGTTTCTTTGTTGAAGAGGCGCGAGAAATGTCGAACGCTCATATAGGCGCTGTTGGCGAGGCGCTCGACAGTCCAGTTTTTAGTTGGGTCAGACGCGATCATATCTTGGATGCGATGGATGGTTGGATGCAGATGCGAGCGGCCATCAAGAAAGGGTGATAGCTGAGGCTCGTTACCCGTGCGACGCAAATAAACGACCATATGCTTGGCAATATCTGCCGCCGCGGCGACGCCCAAAATCCGCCCGACAATGTGCAACATCATGTCGGTGCCCGAGGTCACGCCCGCGCTTGCAAATCGGCCGCGGTCTTCCGTAAACAGTCGGTTTTCTTCCACGCGGACGTTTGGGCTGATGGCGGCGAGTTCGTCGATGCAGTCATGGTGGCTGGTGCAACGATAGCCTTCAAAAAGCCCCGCGCGCGCAGCGAGCAAAGCGCCACTGCAAACGGTAAGCAGTGTCTGGTTGTTGGTGAATGTCCGGCGGAGCCAATTTATGATCTCGTTTTTGTCGGCCTGGATGTCCTGAGGCGACAGAACAGAGCCGGTGCCTATTGTATCGTCGGTGGTGCCGGACACCATCAAATAGCTGTTATCGGGCAATGTGTCTGGGAGCGGCGAGAGCCCGGAAAGCATGATGCCGGCTGACGACATCATTTCATTCCGAACGCTGATATATTCAACATCAAAGCGAATTTGATCTTGGATTTTATTGGCGCGGCGCAACACTTCTACAGGGCCAGCGAAATCCAGCATCAACGGGACGGGGGCCAGCAAAATGTAGACTTTGATCGTTTGCGCCGCAGCCATCGGGGTCAGCCTTTCATCGCCGCAAGCGCTTCATCGACTGTCATGATTTGCGCAAATCGATCAACGAGTACTGTTTCCGTGCGATGTTTGATTTGATCGGCCGTTAGCGTGCTACCGTCGGGGTGTTGCATGTCGAAGGTCACGGTGGCGTCGGTGACGTAATTCACTTTGTAACCTAGGTCAGACCCGTGCCGTGTGGTCGTTTCACAGCATTGCTCGGTGCGGATGCCACAAACCGTGATTTTGTTGATGCCGCGCTCTTTCAGCCAAATGTCCAACGTTGTGCCGGCGAAGGCGGAGTGTCGGTATTTCTCAATGGTGACATCTGGCTCGATGGAAATGCCTTCAAGTGTGCGCACAAAACCAGATTCTTTTGAGAAGGCACCCGTTGGCTCCACGTGCAATATCTGAACAACCGGCACATTGATCGCTGCGGCACCATCAATCAGTTTTTGAACATTCTCCATGAAAGAAGGCATGTATTTCTCTTGATAATAGTCGCGATTTGGAAAGCTTTGCTGGACATCAACAACAATCAGCGCATGTGAATTTTGGG
>CAJXLH010000223.1 GCA_913055925.1 uncultured Maritalea sp.
GGGCCGGAGGGAGCAATTGCTTACATAGACGGCGAAACGGTAAGTGCTGCTAGTCAACCTATCGATGTCGTCGATGCCACAGGGGCAGGTGATGCCTTTAACGCCGGTTTCATCTCTGCATGGCTCAAAAAACGGTCAACAAAACAATGCCTTGAAGCCGGCAATCGTAAAGCCCTTGATGCATTAGTGACAATGGGTGGAATTGCAGCGGAGTAGGTTTTTTGACCCTCGGCCATGGTTGAAACAGACTTGCTTTTTTGAAGACAATACCGCTTAAGTCCATCTCATGCTTAAGCAGGTCTATCATATCGTTGCCGTTTTTGTTGTTTTTGTTTCTAGCGCTTACGAACAGCGTCTTCGCTACTGAGCAAAAACGCCAACTGCGCATTTTGACTTCGATGTCTGAGCGGGTTTACGGGCCCTATGTGCTGGAATTTGAAAAGCTTTATCCCGATATCGACGTCTTGGTTTTGAATAAAAACACCAATCATGCACTGGGCCAAATTGACGCAATGGCCGCTGACAGTTTTGGGTGTGCTTTTGCGTACCATCAAAACGGCTTTGGCACATTGCGGACCAGGACCGAGCTTGCGAATTGTCTTTTGAATCATTTGGTCAATTTAACGGGTTCGTTTTTGGTATCGCGGAAGAGGTTTAGGCAAAATCATCTGTTAGATTTTCAATCTTGGTTTGCCAAAGTTGCTATAGCTTTGCATTTCTACTCGTCTTGTGTTTCATATATGAAAACGTAGATTTTTGAGGTTATTGTGGACAATCTCGACAAATATAAAGCGCCAGCGCTTGATAAAGGCTTGGACATTATAGAAGTGCTGGCTGCTGAAGGGACTAGCCTTACTCAAGGAGAAATCGCTTCACGACTTGGTCGCTCGGTCAGCGAGATTTTTCGCATGCTTTATGTTTTGCGCAAGCGAGGTTTGGTAGCGCTTGATGAACAAAGTGACCGCTATTTCTTGACGACGCACCTATTCGAGTTAGCTCACCGCATCCCTGTGGTGAAGCGGTTGACAGTAGCGGCAGCACCGGTGATGCAACAGCTTGCCAAACTATGTAACCAGTCGTGTCATTTGGCAGTACGATCTGAACAAAGTGTGGTGATCGTGGGGCAGGTCGACAATCCTGGAAACAATGTGCTCAGTGTCCGTATGGGTGCACGTATTGAATTGTGGCGAACTTCTTCTGGACGCGTGATATTGGCAAATAGTGATCCCGAAGAGATCGAGAAGGCGTTTGAAACGATTCCTCATCCCGACAAAACGCCGGTAGCAAAACTACGAGCGGAGCTGAATGACAGCGCGCAAAAAGGCTATGAGCAAATGCAAAGCTTTGTCGTCAAAGGTGTCGAAAATATTAGTGCGCCCATTTTAGGATTCGATGGGTTTGCCGCAGCTGCGCTAACGATTCCATATATAGGTCGTCATCACGGAGGTGTGCCAATTGAAGTGTGTCGTCAGCACCTATTGGAAGCTGCCGACACGATTTCTGTTCAGTTGGGCGGTCCAGCGAGAAGCGCCGATTAGTCTTTGGCTTCTGCCCTTGGAAGCGGATGAGATGGCAGTTGATCGGCCTCAAAACACGCTTCGACCAAGGCCATGGTTTCAATGCAATCCTCCACAGACGTGACGAGTGTATCGTCCTCTCCATTGTGGAAGCATTGGACATTGCTCATGACGCCCACAAAGGCATCGATAAACCAAGAGCCTTCCAGGTCAATTTGTTGCCACTCGCTTCCGGTTTCCGCAAACCACAGCTCATCTGGCTCGCCTTCTGGATAGTTTAGATTAACACCAATTTGGGTCATCAGCGCACCTTTGGTACCTTCGAACCTAAATTTGCAAGTTTGAAATTTTGCATCGTAATTATGGTTATGGTTGATCGACATCACACAACGTAATTCTTGGCCATAATCTAAAATAGCTGAGGTACGTGTTTGCGCCATGTCAGCGGATCTCGGATCGCGCATGGTGCGGGCAAATACACCTTTTGGCGCGCCAACCATTGACCGGATAAGATCAAGATAGTGGATGGAATGCACGGCAATTTCTACGCGTTCCATTGACTTCAAGAACGGAAAGAGATGCCATGGTGTATTGACGTTGAGATGCACCTCAATTTCCAACAGATCGCCAAGTTTTTCTTGGGAAATAGCGTCTCGCACCGCCAGCATCTGCGGACTGAAACGCAGTTGAAAGTTGATCGCAGCGTTGAGTTGACGCGCACGACAGACCCCTAATATCTCTTGTGCTTGCTCAAAATTCTCACCCATTGGTTTCTGGATTAGAACTGTCGCGCCGATGGGGATATGCGCCAAAACGCTGCTGATGGCCGCTGGGGGAAGTGCTAAGTCATAGATGAAATCTAAACCGGATGCGGCGGCATCCTCCAACGTCTCGAATGCTCTTTCGATCGACCAATCTCGCGCTACTTCTTGTGCACGCTCTATGTTGAGGTCAAATATGCCGTGGACCGGAAACCCGGCTTGTTTATACGCAGGCAGGTGCGCGTCTGTCACAATACCACCAGCACCGATGATTATAATTGGTGTTGTTTTGGTTGGTTTGTTCCAAGTTTGTTGAAGTTGCATGCTCAGGCGCTCCCTTGCTTCTTCACCAGTAGAATATGTTCACAATACAGAACTGTCTCGTCTTTTTGGTTCTTCACTCGGCAGGTTTCAACGACTTGCCCGAACCCTTCTCGTTTGGGATCGGTTTCGGCTCGTGTGATCTCGATTTCCGTATGGATCGTGTCACCGATGTAGACCGGCGTTGGGAAACGAAGTCGCTCATAACCGTATGTCATCGCATGCGGGTTGATAACCGTAGCCGTTAAGCCGATTCCAATTGCGAAAGTCATTGTTCCGTGTGCGATACGGGCGCCGAATGGCTGAGTCTTACAAAACTCCTCATCCATATGATGCGGGAAAAAGTCGCCACTGTGACCCGCATGCACGACAAAGTCTGTCTCCGTAATTGTGCGCGCGAGTGTTCTCCTTGTTTCACCAATTTCAAAGCTTTCAAAAAAGCGGGTTAGTTCTTGCATTTCCATTTCCTATCAACTTTTGTATATAAAATTAGATTTGACATATAAAATAGTCAAGCATATGCTGAAGGAAATTAAGGGAGCAAATCACAATGACCATCGAGATCGGCACACATGTGCGTCCACCGCAGGATATGCCTGCCGAGCATGGCGCCATTCCGGTTTGGAATGCCGAGAACTGGTTTTATGAAGATTTTGAGGTTGGCGACCAAATCAGAAGTCTGCGACGCACAATCTCTGAAGGCGAAGCCATGCAGTTCAACGTGATGGTGATGGACCTACATCCTTATGTTGCAGACCAACATTTTGCAGAAAAAGAGGGGGTCTTTGGCAAGAGACTGGTCGCTGGCGCGCAGGTCTTCTCATATGGCTTGGGTTTGGCGGCAACAAACTGCCTAAACTCATTTTCTTATGGTTACGACCGTCTTCGGTTCATAAAGCCGGTATTCATCGGCGACACGATTTACACCATCCGTGAGAACCTTTCGAAAGCACCAAAATACGACGATATGGGGCTCGTAAAGGTAAGCTATAGCGTCTTCAAAGAGGAGGGCGTGCAAGTGCTTTATTGCGAGCACCTGATGACCGTCAAATATAAGGACGCCGCCGCGCACAAAAGCAATGCAGACCGACAGGCGGGCGTTTCCTAAATGACGAGAGAGCTTATCACATTAAGAGGAATGACTTGGGACCATACGAGGGGTTTTGACCCTATGGTTGTCACTTCTGAGGTATTCGCAGATCGCCTTGGCGGCAATGTGCGGATCGTTTGGGAGAAACGTTCTTTGCAAGCATTCGCGGATCGACCGATCGAGGACATGGCCGAAGCATATGATTTGATGGTTATCGATCACCCGCATGTTGGCGATATCGCCTCCAGCGGAATTCTGCTTCCGTTTGATGGGCAGGGATATGACCAGCAACTGCAAACATTGGCCGAACAAAGCTGTGGTGTATCCCATCATTCTTACAATTTTGACGGACAACAATGGGCGCTTGCAATTGATGCTGCGACGCCGGTTTCCGCCTTCCGTCCCGACATGTTGGCAAATGTGCCCACAACCTGGGAAGAGGTTGTTACACTTGCAGAGGCTGGAAAAGTGATCTGGCCTCTCATCCCAATCAACGCATTGATGAGCTATTACAATGTGCTGGCGAATATTGGCCATGACTTTGGTCGTGAACAAAACGGCGTTGATTTAGAAATTGGCGCAAATGCGTTGGCCCAACTCCGCCGCGTAAGCTTAAAGCTGCCGGCGGATAGCTTCGATATAGACCCAATTGGCGCATATGAATGGTTGGCGTGTCGGGAAAGTCACGCTTATTGCCCATACCTTTATGGTTATACGAACTATTCGCGACAAGGGTTTAGACCCAACATTGTTCGTGTCGCGAACATTCCTGAATTCGCAGCAAATGGACCTATTGGCTCGCCGATTGGTGGTACAGGGATCGCGGTCTCCGCTCGTACGAAACATAAAGAAATCGCGCTCGAATACGCATTTTGGATCGCCTCTGAGGAATGCCAAAGTGGTGTTTTCTTTGATGCAGGTGGACAGCCAGCCAACTTGCGCTCATGGCAAAACCCGCTGTGCAACGAGCTCACCGACGGATTTTTTTCCAACACACTTGAAACATTGGAAAAGTCTTATCTGCGCCCACGTCACAAAGGCTACATGGCGTTTCAGGATGTTGCTGGCGATGTTGTGCGCGATTGCCTGATGGGCAAAACAACTGAACTTGCTGCCGCAAAGCAGGTGAATGACCTTTATCAGGGGAGTTTTCGATGACCCCTCCCATCGACACTCATGATAATGGAATGCTGG
>CAJXLH010000224.1 GCA_913055925.1 uncultured Maritalea sp.
CAATAAGGGTAATTGCGGTATCACCAGGGCGATGTTGGTAATGAAGTTAAGCGTTTCGTCGATCCAGCCACCGAAGTAACCCGCTGTTACACCGATCAGTGTGCCGAGAACGGTGACGATTAGTCCGGCAGAAAAGCCAACAATTAGAGAGGTTTGCGTGCCCCAGATAAATTGGGTGTAAACATCACGCCCCATACGGGTTGTGCCCATCACGTGTTCAACCGACGGTTCTTGGTGCGGACGACCAACCCGTTTAACGGGGTCGTGGCTTGTGAGCAACGGCGCTGCTAGTGCGATGCCGATATAGGTGAGCACAATCAACATGCCCGCTGTGGCTTTTTTATTGCGTAGGATAATCCCAAGAAATTTCAGCATGGTTTTACGCCTTCCGCAGTCTTGGATCTAAAAAGATATAGATGAAATCGATCATCAGATTTGCCGTCAGCATAGCGATCGTCATAATGATCAGTTGGCCTTGGATCACGGGGTAATCGCGCGCGATGATGCCTTGATAAAGAATGTTGCCAAGCCCAGGATAGTTGAAGACGATCTCGGTGATCAGCGATCCCCCCATCACAGAGCCAAGGCTCAATGCAAAAGCGGTCATCGATGGTAATAGCGCATTTCGCGCCGCATAATTGTAGCGCACGCGCGCATCTGTCAGGCCCTTTGCGTGCCCCATCACAACATGTTCTTCGCCCAATTGGCCGATCATATTGTTGCGCATGGTGATCAAATAGCCGCCAATGGACACAAAGGCCAAAGTGGTGATCGGCATAAGCGCGTGATAGCCGACCGAGGAGAAATATTCCCATGTGAAACCCGGGTCGAGCGCTGGGTTGTAGGCGTAAGATATGGGCAACCATTCAAGCGCAATGCCGAAGACATATAGTGCGGTGATCGCAATCACGAGTGCTGGAATTGACTGCACAGCAAGTGCAGTTGGTGACACCGTGCTGTCGAAACCGCCGCCACGACGCCACGCGGCGAAAATGCCAAGCACAGAGCCAAGGCAAAATGAAATGAGTACCGATGTGCCCGCAAGAAACAGCGTCCAAGGTAGGGCCTGCATTAAAACATCGAGTACGCTTAGTGGGTACTTTTGAAGTGAAACACCAAAGTCCCAAGAAAAAATCGATTTCAGGTAGATGAAATATTCTTCGATCAACGGGCGCTCTACGAGGCCAAGCGTTTCTGCAAGGGCCTTTCGCGCTTCTGGTGGCAAAGTGTTGCCCGCGCTGGCGAACATGATGTCAATCGGGTTGCCGGGCATCAAACGCGGCAGCAAAAAGTTGATCGTGGCCGCAACTAAGAAGGCGACGATGTAGAACATAATACGTCGGAATATGAAGGACATTCTATCTTCCCTGCTAGATAAGGGTCGTGACCCTAAAAACGGGCGACGCTCTTAGTTAAGGCGCCGCCCATCCAATTCAGTGCTTTCTTGCCACTAGGCTAGATTAGCCTTTTGGCTTCAAAGAAAGCAGGTGCAGGATACGCTCTGGGTTGCCATCGTGAACAACCGGTACTGCTTGGTCATTGTCGGCAGAGAAGAAGCCTTCAAAACGTGCAGTGTTGTACTGGTACCAGTATGGGTTGTTGAACACAGGCACGTGCGGCATGTCTTCAGACAAGATCATTTGGATTTTGTCCATGATGCCACGCTGTTCAGCTTCGTCAGCTGTTTTGAAGAAGCTATCCAACAAGCCGTCCAACTCTTCGTTTGTATAGCCTGTCACAGAGAAACGTGCAGACATTGCTTTTGAAGAGTGGAATGTGTTGAACGCTTGGTGCGGTGTTACACCAACAACCAATGCGTTGATTGCACCTTGGTAAGTGCCATCAAGCAAAGACTGTGTCCAAGCTGCAGCTTCTGGTGTCGCGATGCTTGCATTAACGCCAGCTTCGTGAAGGCCTTCAACTGCCAACTGTACAGTGTTTACCCAGTCGGTCCAGCCGTTTGGAACGATCAAATCAAATGAAACTGGCTTACCTGAAGGTGTTTCAACAAAGCCGTCACCATCTGTGTCTTTATAGCCTGCTTCTGCAAGAAGAGCAGCTGCGCCAGCAACGTCATATTCAGTGTATTTACCGAACTGTGCGTCTGCTTCAGGGTTGTTCCAAGCGTGATAACCACGGCCCAAACCAGAAGGATATTGGTTGATGGTTGGGTAGCCGTAGCCAGCAATATCAACCATTGACTGACGGTCCATGGCCATTGAGAACGCACGACGGAAGTTTACATCGCTAAATGCTTCCTTGTTGCCTTCTTCAGCAGCATTCATGTTGAGGTTGAAGATCACCAACGAACCACCTGGGAACCAATATTTGTGGTTTTCTGGGTCTTTCGCCACATATGTTTTTTCAATGTCAGGCAAGAATGAACCGAACCAATCAAGCTCGCCCTTCGCAGCGGCTGCTAGCGCCTGATCGTTGTTCGCGATCTGTGGGAAGCGCATGCAATCCACTTTCAAGTCAGCTGCTTGGAAGTAGTTCGGGTTGCGACACTGAACATATTCTTGTGGTGTGAAGCGACGAATTTCTGTTAGCGGGCCAGAACCAACTGGGTTCGGGTTTGTAAAGCTAACAGGGTCTTCAACTGACGCCCAAATGTGCTCAGGAACAGTGTGCAAGCGAGCCACATCATAGATCAAGCCAGTGCTTGCTTCTTTGTAGTTCACTTTAACATGCTGGTCGTCGACCAACTCAACACTATCAAGCTTGTCCCAGATCGCACGAATGTCGAGTGCTGAGTGCTCTTTGATCAAGTTGAATGTGAAATAGACATCGTTTGCGTCAAGAGTTTCGCCGTCTGACCATTTCGCGCCTTCACGGATTTTGAATGTGACAGACTTCAAGTCGTCTGAATATTCAAAGCTCTCGGCCAAGCGATATTCTGGGCGACCGCCTTGCATGCGGTTGAATACAACAAGCTGCTCAAACATGAAGTCGCGAACAGAGCGAACAGGTGCTGTTTGGTTAAATGGGTTATAAACTTCTGCAAATGCAGTTGTTTGGTATGGCAATGCTGTAAGTACTGCTTCTGCCTTCGCGCTAACAGATGTTAGCATTAGAGCTGATGCGAGCGCTGGCAAAATCATGCTTTTGCGCATGGGGTTTCCTCCTAAAATGGACCTCTTAACCTGCAATAAATTGCAAGTCCCTCTCACTCCCGGAAAATCAAAAAGAGGGCGCGGCCCTAGCCTTTTTACCGGAATTCATATACCAAACCAATTAAATACCTAGAGTCACTCTAGCTGTACTGAAAAAAGCGCTGAAAAATCGTCAAAATTGCCGAAAAGCGCCAGTCAGTAGGGGATTGGCGAAGCGGGTGGAATGGTTTGGCGACGCACATGATGTGTGTTTTGCACAGCCAAAATGTGGAGGACATGGTGGCAAGTTTGGGCATTGGCGGTTTGGCGCCAAAAGGATTGCATGGCCGATTGCTGCTGGCTTTTGCCAGCATCTCGCTCATTCCATTGCTTATTGTCAGCGCGACATTTTTTCTTGTGCTTGTGCGCAATGTGGAAACCGAAAATTTCACCACCCTACAGTTCGTCAATGAGGCAAAGCGAAGTGAGCTGCGGCAGTATCTTCAATTTGCCACACGGCAGGCAGACGCGCTGAGTAAAACCAATATTGTGCGCTATTCTATCGGCGAGTTTTACGGCTTTAGCTATGGGTTTCGAGAAATTTCCAGTGAGCCAGAAGAGGCGGCGCGTATATTGCGTGGCGCCTTTGGCATTGGCGCCGGTGCTGCCGTTGCGGATCGCGATCAGCTGATCCGCACGGCCCTGATTTACGACAATATGCATTCGCAGTTTCACAGCGAATATGAAGATTTCCTCGCGACGTCTGAATATGACAATCTCTATCTCGTCAACAACGAGGGGCGGATTGTTTATTCCGTTTTGAAAGACAATTATCTGGCTACTTCTGTTTATGGCAGCGTTGAAAATTCCCCTGTTGCTGCCATCGTGCGCGAATTGTTGAGCACCGAGAATCAAAAGCCGATCGTATTTGGTGATTTCGAACGTGATCCAGTAACCGGACAATTTGCTGCCTATGTTGCGGTAAAGGTCGATTTTTACTCGCGTCCAAGTGGCGTTGTGGTGTTTCGTTTGCCCAATGCTGGCGTTGACGCAATTGTGCAGTCTGAAAGCAATGAAACAGGCCACATATTTTTATTGTCCTCTCGCCATTTGGTGCTCAGCCAATCTCACACAAGTCCATATGAAATTGGCGAACGTCCTGCCTTACATCGTGCATTCACCGAGGACACGCTCAGCGCTGTCGCAAAGGTAGATGTCGGTCTGTCCGGTCATGCCGCTTTAGCTGCATTTGGTCGCGTTGGTGCGTTCGATAAGAACTGGTTTTTGGTGAGCGAAGTTCCTACCGAAGTCGCCTATGCCAGCGCCGACACGCTGATCCGGACGGTGCTGACCTTGGCATTTCTGGCAATCCCGATTTTGTTTTTCATAGCCATGCGCCTTGCGCGCTCTGCCACCAATCCGATCTTGCGGATTTCCAACACTGCAGAAGCAATTGCCGATGGTGATCTCAACCGTTCGATGCCGCGCATCGTTCAGCCAATTGAACTCAAGCGTTTGATCGACAGTTTTGCCCGTATGCGTGACGCGGTACGTGCGCAATTGGAGCAGATCAATGCGAACGTCAAATCCATTGAGGAAAAGAATTCCCAGCTTGAAGAAGCGGATCGGTTGAAAGATACCTTTTTGGCCAACCCGAGCCACGAGCTACGCACGCCGCTAAACGGCATTGTGGGTATTTCTGAAACCTTGTCTGCCGGCGCCGCGGGCGAGTTGACCGAGCGCCAGCGTTCGCAGTTGCAATTGATCACGTTCAGTGC
>CAJXLH010000225.1 GCA_913055925.1 uncultured Maritalea sp.
GGCGCACCAAAACAAGCTGAGAATGTCGCTTGTGGTTCAGTAACACCACGCTCGGTGCCAGCAACCTTGGCTGTATAGCCGGACAAGAAGTGATAAATCGCTTGATCTGGCGTCAAACGGGCGATTGGCGGCAAAACACCAAATGCGTCAGCGGTGAGCAAAATAACAGAACGTGGGGTTGGGCCCATGCCTGTGCGGCTCACATTGTCGAGCGCTGTGAGCGGATAGGCCGCTCGTGTGTTTTCTGTTTTTGAACCGTCATTGAAATCTGGTTTCAGTGTTTCTTCATCCAACACAACATTTTCTAGCACTGTGCCGAAACGCTCAGTTGCACCAAAAATCTCAGGCTCAGCCTTGCGCGACAATTTGATTGTCTTTGCGTAACAGCCACCTTCAAGGTTGAAAACGCCATCAGCATGCCAGCCATGTTCGTCATCACCAATCAGCGTGCGCTCAGGATCGGTTGAAAGCGTTGTTTTACCCGTGCCTGAAAGCCCAAAGAACAATGCGGTGTCACCATCTTTGCCGATGTTTGCAGAGCAGTGCATCGGCAAAACGCCACTTTGCGGTGCGTGGAAGTTGAACAATGAGAAAACAGATTTTTTGATCTCGCCGGCATATGCAGTGCCGCAGATCAAAACCATGTTGCGAGAGAAATCCAGCAAAATGGCTGTTTCTGAACGTGTGCCATGGCGTTCAGGGTCGGCTTTAAAGCTCGGCAAATGCACGATCGTTACATTCGCTTCAAAATCACCCAATGCGTTCAATGCAGGACGGATCAATAGATTGCGAATGAAAAGGGCGTGCCAGGCATTTTCAGTGAACACTTCAACATTGAGCTGGTGCTGAACGTCCGCACCAGCATATAGCTGCTGCACAAACAAATCTTTGCCTTTTGTCGCTTCCAGCAGATCGCTGAGCAACAAATCAAACTTTTCAGTTGAAGTGGCTTTGGCATTGTCCCACCAAACCGTGTCGTGGGTCAGTGCGTCATCAACGATAAACTTGTCTTGTGCAGAACGACCGGTGTGCTGGCCTGTATCTGCAATCAATGCACCGTCAGCACTAAACTCAACCTCTTCGCGCTTAATCGCGTGGGCTGCAAGCTTTGGTGCTTTGTCATTGTATGAAAGCGAATTTGCGTTCGCTTGAATGGTTTCATTGATGTTACGCCGCTCGATGGTGCTCATCTGGCTATACCTGTTTTGCCGTTGTGAAAATCGATGCCCGCACGAAATAATTTCTCATGCTGGTTGCGCCAAACTAAGGATTTGAAGGGCTAAGGGCCATCTGGCGATAGGTCGTACGACCTTCGTATTAAGGCGTTAAGTCTATAAAAATACAAGTGTATTCCCGATATTGGCCATTAACCAAATTGAATTTGCATGTGCATAAAGCACCCGAGATTATCGCCAGGCGTGTATTTTGGACATGGCTATGCCACATTTGCTGGGCATTTGTTTGCGCAACGCCCAAAGGGCAGTGTTGATTTATCTATTCGCGCCAAGCATATATGGTGCGAGCGAAAGGAAATTTTATGCCCAAAATTGCGCTGGTTGATGATGATCAGAACATTCTGGCTTCAGTGTCCATGACATTGAAAGCAGAAGGGTATGCGGTAAGCACCTACACCGACGGCGCGTCGGGTTTGGAAGGGTTAACCACAGACACACCGGACCTTGCGATTTTGGACATCAAAATGCCGCGCATGGATGGTATGGAGCTGTTGCGGCGTTTGCGACAAAAATCCGATTTGCCGGTCATTTTCCTCACCTCAAAAGATGATGAAATCGATGAATTGTTTGGTCTCAAGATGGGCGCAGACGATTTTATCACAAAACCGTTTTCCCAGCGACTTTTGGTCGAGCGTGTAAAGGCTATTTTGCGCCGCGCAAATGCACGCGCTGATGGCGCAAACGGCGCTGCAAGCGAAACGGAAAACAAAAAGTCGATTTTGGAACGCGGTCGCCTCACGATGGACCAAGAGCGTCATGCTTGCGCATGGGACGGCAAAAACGTCACGCTAACAGTGACCGAGTTTTTGATCCTTTTCGCCCTCGCGCAACGCCCCGGCGTTGTGAAGAGCCGCGACAGCTTGATGGACGCGGCCTATGATGATCAGGTCTATGTCGATGATCGCACTATTGACAGCCACATCAAGCGCTTGCGCAAAAAGTTCCGTGTTGTCGACAAAGAATTCGACATGATTGAAACGCTTTATGGCGTAGGCTATCGATTTAAGGAGCAATAAGATTTGGCATTTTCAGAGGCTTCTGAAAAATCTAGCTCCCAAACGACCAAAGACGAGCCAAGCCGAAAGGCAAGCGCTAAGCCAAAGCGCTCGCTTCTTGCATTCATCGTCCGCTTGCAGCGGTCACTGCGTCACGCTTTCGGCTTCACAATTTTTTCCTCGCTCACGCGCCGGATTGTTGTTTTAAACCTTGCGGCGCTTGCTGCGCTGGTGATCGCGATTCTTTACCTCAACCAATGGCGCGCGGGTCTAATCGACGCTCGCGTTGATAGTTTGCGGGTGCAAGGTGAAATTATCGCTGGCGCCATTGCTGCGTCGGCAACGGTCGATTCAAATGTCATTACCGTTGATCCGGATCGTTTTTTGCAACTGCAAGATGACGGCCCCATTTCCACACTAAGCTTTTTTGACCCCACGCTTGAATTCCCGATCAACCCCGAGCGAGTTGCGCCGCTTCTCCGCAATTTGGTGACACCAACGGGCACCCGAGCACGTATTTACGACCGCGAAGGGCTGCTGATCTTGGATAGCCAAAACATCTATGCGCGCGGTGATGTGTTGCGTGAGCTCACGGGCGAACCCTCGGTTGAGGAAGAGTTCTTCCTTATCGAATGGTGGAACCGGTTTTTCCGTTGGCTGCGCGCAGGCGAGTATCCGCGCTATATTGAACACTCTGGCGCTGAGGGAACAAAATACCCCGAAGTTGCCACTGCGCTCAACGGGTCGGCGGCGTCCATCGTGCGCGTGGATGCGTCCGACCGACTGCTGGTGTCTGTGGCGGTGCCGGTTAAACGTTTAACCAATAGCGTTGGTGTTTTGCTGTTATCTACCGATCCTGGCGACATTGATCGGGTCGTTGAAAAAGAGCGCTGGAGTGTTTTCAGGATTTTCTTGATTGCTGCAACGATCACCACTGTGATGTCGCTTTTGCTCGCAGGTACAATCGCTGGGCCAATGCGCCGCTTGTCGGCTGCCGCGCAGCGGGTGCGGCGGTCCATGACTGCGCGAGAAGAAATCCCGGACTTTACCGACAGACCTGATGAAATTGGACTGCTCTCTGGATCACTTCGTGAAATGACTGATGCGCTTTACAATCGTATCGAGGCCATTGAAAGCTTTGCCGCTGATGTGGCGCATGAGTTGAAAAACCCCCTCACTTCGCTCCGCAGCGCTGTTGAAACGCTGCCTCTCGTAAAGGATGAAGAGGACCGATTGCGTCTGACCAACATCATCCAACATGATGTGCGCAGGCTAGACCGCTTGATCACCGACATCTCGAAAGCCTCGCGGCTGGATGCGGAACTGGCGCGCGAAGAAATGAGTGAAATTGACGTGGTGGGTCTTGTGGAAACCATCGTCGAAATTCAAGCAGAAGCGGCCCAAAAACGAAACGTGTCCATATTGCTCAAGAACGAGTTAGATCCATCTGAACGCCAGATTCCGGGGCATGATGGTCGATTGGGACAGGTGTTCACGAACCTAATTGATAACGCTGTTTCCTTCTCGCCAGAGGGCGAAAATGTCGATGTGCGTATTAAACGCAAAGGCGTTCATGTGCTGGTCGTCGTAAAGGACCGTGGCCGTGGTATTCGCGGTACACCAGCCGAGATATTCAAGCGCTTTTACACCGATCGCTCCGAAAATGATGGCTTCGGCAATCATTCTGGACTGGGCCTCTCAATTTCGAAACAAATTGTTGACGCTCACCATGGTAGCATTGTTGCGCAAAATCGAGGGGATGGCGCGGGCGCTCAATTCACCGTGAAGTTACCGGCGGCCTAGAAGGAACTGAAAATGGACGATAGCCAACAAAATATTTTTGCAACCTGCATTGTTTATGGCGAACTCGGCATATTGCTGCGCGGCGAGTCTGGCGCAGGCAAATCTTTACTGGCTCTCGACCTTTTGGACCGCGCTGAAATTCGCGGCTTCGACGCGTTTTTGGTCTCTGACGATCGCGTCATCTTGGACGTAAATGAAGACGGACTTATCGCCAGTGCACCAGCAAACATTTCAGGGCAAATCGAATTGCGTGGCTGCGGCGTGATCGGGCGCCCAACTGTGCATCAAACACAAATCCATTTGTTGATTGATCTCGTTGATGTTGTCGACCGCATGCCGGAGAACGAAGAGTTCGAAATCGAACTTCAAGGCGTCAAAATTGCGCGCTGCCCGGTACCCAAACGCGAGTTGATTGACAGCGTCCATCAACGACTTTTGGTGATTGAAGCCATGAAGCGCGTTCGCAAAACGCTTTAGGCGTCATATTCCCAATCAAAAAATTGTGCGGGTTATCCGGCATTACATGTTGCAACTGGTTTCCAACAGCGCCAGAATTGCAAGCAGAATAGCTTATTGCCTTTAGGAGTGGCATATATGATCGGCATGGTTTTGGTGACACATGGTGCGCTGGCAGATGAATTTAAGTCGGCACTGGAGCATGTGGTTGGCCCGCAAGAACAATGTGAAGCGGTTTGCATTGGGCCCGACGATGACATGGAAATGCGTCGCCAGGATATCCTAAATGCTGTTCACGCCACCGATAGTGGCGAGGGCGTTGTTATCCTAACAGACATGTTTGGCGGCACACCATCCAACCTAGCTATTTCTG
>CAJXLH010000226.1 GCA_913055925.1 uncultured Maritalea sp.
TCAATTTTGATCGCGATGTTAGAAACAGGCCAACGAGACTTTATTTTCCGCAGTTGACGCAATATAAGGTGCGCAATTCGTTCAACTAGCCAAGGGGATGTCCGAGAACATGGCCGGCCATTCACAGTTTAAAAACATTATGCACCGCAAGGGGCGCCAAGACAAAGCGCGCTCCAAGCTTTTCTCAAAGCTATCTAAAGAGATCACCGTTGCTGCCAAAATGGGGGCGCCTGATCCAGATATGAACCCTCGTTTGCGCCTCGCGGTGCAAAACGCCAAATCGCAGTCGATGCCAAAAGATAATATCGAGCGCGCAATTAAAAAGGCGAGTGGTGGCGACGCGGAAAACTACGACGAAATTCGCTATGAGGGCTATGGCCCAGGTGGTGTAGCGGTGATCGTTGAGGCATTGACCGACAACAAAAACCGTACAGCCTCTTCTGTGCGTTCAACATTCTCAAAGAACGGTGGCGCGCTTGGCGAAACAGGTTCGGTTGGCTTCATGTTCGATCGCGTGGGCGAGATTTCTTATGAAGCAGACGCGGGTGACGCGGACACTGTGATGGAAGCGGCCATTGAAGCGGGCGCTGAAGATTGCGAATCTGACGAAAATGGTCACGTTATCGTTTGCGCGTTTGAAGATTTGAACGAAGTCTCAACCGCATTGGAAAAAGCTTTGGGTGAACCGTCGTCGGTCAACCCGATTTGGAAGCCTCAAAACCAAGTGCCCGTGGAAGCGGACAAAGGTGCGACACTTTTGAAGTTGATCGAAGCACTTGAAGATGATGACGATGTGCAAAATGTGTACGCGAACTTCGACATGTCAGCCGAAGTTTTGGCAGAGCTTTCTGCACAGGAATAAACGAAACGAGTTATGCAAAACTGGGCCAAAACATTGATGAAGGTTCTTCGCTTCACCCGCACCGAGCGGGCGCTGGCGATTGCAATCTTTGTGGTGTTTCAGGCGGTTTTGCCTAGCTATGCAGGTGCAATTTCTGATTGGTCAGACAATGATCAATTTGTGATTTGTACCGAACACAGGCTTATTGAATTGGCGGACCATGAACCGCCAGTTCAAGCCGCAAGCGATGGCACAACATGTCTCATCGCACAATCAATGGGCTTTGCAACGGCGCAAGTTCCGGTGATTGAAAATGTAATTTTGCCGCATATGGGGACCTCTCCTTTAGCCCCGCAGCAATTGCAGCTCTATCACCTTGGCCAAAAACTTTCGCCGCACGCGCAAAGGGCGCCCCCGGTACTCATTTAGCAATTTTAGAAAACTTCCCAACTTTCTTGCTAACCGCGCAGAACAATCAAAATGCGCGCACAAATGAGTGAACAATTATGTCTAAATCAGTATTTCACGCTGCACTTGGCGCAGCTGCACTTCTTGCCTCAATGGGCACAACTTCAGCCTTTGCACACGCCACGCTGGAAACACAAACTGCAAAAGCAGATAGCTACTTTAAAGCTGTGATGCGCATTCCGCATGGCTGTGAAGGTAAAGCAACAAACGATGTGATCATTGAACTTCCAGATGGTTTTTATTCCGCAAAACCAATGGCGCACCATGGCTTTGAAATGAGCGTTGAAACGGGCGCTTACCACAAGCCACTAACGCTTCACGGTCGTGAAAAAACCGAAGGCGTTCGCAAAGTGACTTGGTCTGGCGGTGTTGTTGAAGATTGGGCTTATGACGAGTTTATCGTTTTCGGCCGCATCGGCAATGTCGAAGCTGGCGAAACGCTTTACTTCAAAACCACGCAACTATGCGGCGACGATGCGAGTGTTGTTTGGGGCGAAATCCCAGTTGAAGGTGAAAAGCGCCCAGCAAAACCTGCACCTTCTTTAAAGATTGTCGCGAATGCAGATGCGCACGGTCATGGTCACAATCATGGCGACAAAAAAGCCGAGCATAAAGAACATGGCAAAATGGTCATGGCTGGCGATATCCACATCGAAAGTGCATGGACACGTGCAACACCACCAAACGCAAAAGCTGGCGGTGCGTTCCTTAAGCTCACCAACAAAGGCCATCACGCGGATCGTTTGATTGGCGCGTCTTCTAGCGTTTCCAAAGTTGTTGAAGTGCACGAAATGGCAATGGTCAATGACGTCATGAAGATGCAGGAATTGACTGATGGTTTGGCGATTGAGTCGGGTGCAACTGTCGAGTTGAAGCCGGGCGGTTACCACCTCATGCTCATCGGCATTCACAACCCAATCGCTAAAGGCGATATGGTCAAAATCACGCTTGAGTTTGAAAAAGCTGGCAAGGTGGATGTGATGTTCCCTGCGGCCGAACTTGGTGCTCCGGGTATGGACCATTCAAACCATTAAGGGCGTATAACGCTTGCGCAAGGCCTCTTGGACTTGCGTACAGAACAAGAACATGTTCAAAGAAGAGGTGCGATTTGTTTCGCGCCTCTTTTTGGTTTTAGGGCTCAAATGACAGACCATTCAATTCGTATTTTGGGTATTGATCCGGGGTTGAGAAACACCGGATGGGGGATCATTGAGCAAACCGGCAATCGTTTGAAATATATTGCGTCCGGCACCATTAAACCGCCGCAAAAAGACGAACTTTCTGCGCGGCTTTTGTTCCTACATGCTGAACTTCACAAAGTGATTGCGGCACATGAACCGCACGAGGCAGCAGTGGAAGAAACCTTTGTTAGCGCTGGCGCACGATCTGCATTGTTGTTGGGGCAAGCACGAGGCGTTTGCGTGATGACCCCGGCATCGGCAGGGCTTGATGTGGGCGAATATGCCGCCAATGTGATCAAAAAATCAGTTGTTGGCGCAGGGCATGCGGATAAAAACCAAATCCAAATGATGATCAAAGTTTTGATGCCCACAGCAGATTTCGATAGCGCGGACGCGGCAGATGCATTGGCGATCGCTATCACCCATTCTCACCATCGCGGCCCCGCGCAAAAAATAAGAGCATAACTATGATCGGAAAACTCAAAGGCCTTGTGGACGCAATTGAAGATGACAAGGTGCTGATCGATGTGAATGGCGTTTGCTACGAGTGTCACTGCTCGGGCCGGACATTGGGAAATCTTCCCGCGATTGGCGAAGCAACGACCATGTTCATCGAGACATACGTGCGCGAAGATCAGTTGAAGCTTTTCGGCTTTGTTACGCAGGCTGAAAAGCAATGGTTCTTATTGTTGATGACGGTACAAGGTGTCGGCGCAAAGGTGGCGTTGGCGATCCTTTCAACGCTTAGTGCGTCTGAACTCTCGAGTGCCATTGCGTTGCAAGACAAAGCCATGGTGGGCCGTGCGCCGGGCGTAGGGCCAAAGGTGGCGCAACGTATCGTTACCGAGTTGAAAGGCAAGGCGCCCGTTCTCGGCGCGATTGACCCGGGTGTGCAAGGTTTGCAAGAAGCCATCGGCGAAGGCGTCGCCTCCAGCAATGTGGCCGACGCCGTTTCAGCGCTTACAAACCTTGGTTATTCTCAAGCACAAGCCTCAGCCGCGCTGGCGACAATTGTCGCCAAAGAAGGTGACGACACATCAACTGAAAAACTCATTCGTTTGGGGCTGAAGGAGTTGAGTTCGTGAACAATGTTCTAAAATTTGATCCGGAAAAGCGGCGGAAGCCGGAGCCGGAAGAGAAAAAGCCGCAGGTTAATAATGGCGCGAAGTTTGTTTGGCTCAGCGCGTTGTTCGGACCGATTGGCAGCGCATTATTGCTGATGTTGATGTTTGGATTTTCCGATTTGTGGCAAGCAATTACCAACCCACTGGTGTCTGGCTATTGGGCGCAAATTGGCAGGTTGATGGGCATCGCTTTTATCATCGGTGTTGCGGCAGCGCCTTTTAGTTTGGTTTTCCTTGGACCGTATGCAATGGCGGTAAACAAGGGTTATGTGCTTTTGCAATCGATCTTTGTGAAACGGGCGACGATTGCTGGTGGCGTGTTCGGTTTTGCAGTGGTTGTTGGATTTACGGCATTTGCTTATTCTAATGGGCAGGAAATTGAGGTCATTGAGCTGGCCATGAGTATGGTGCTGGCGGTTATCGCAGGGTTGGCCGCGGCGTTCATTTGGGCAAATGTGTGCTGGATTGTCGGCGGCGGGTGGAAGCTTGCCCCACAAACCAACGACAACAGGTAATCGACCAGATTGGGTAGAGATCGTTACTGTGGGGCTTAAATGATTGATAAGTATGTCGCTGTTGGCGGCAAAGGGAAGGTGTTCTTAGCACTTTCGGTAGCGCTTGTTCCAATCGTGGTATTCGCGCAGATGCACCTACTAAGCGCCCAACACAAACAATTTCGAGAGTTTGATCCTTTGTGGGAGGCTATCGAGTTTGGCCTCAAAAACAAATTGATAGAAATTCCCATTGTGTGGCCAATATTTGGTTCGGCTGTTGTTTTTTTTGTAGCCGCCATGTGGTTTGCTGGGAAGATTGTGGATGGACACGGCTTTATGAGTAGACAGACGTTTTGTTTTCTCGCAGGAGCCGCAACGTTTCTAACCGCTATTGTCATCATAAGTTTGTACTTTGCCGTAAGAAGCGATTTGCTTGATGGGCTAAACATCAACGAATATTTGATCGGTGCACCGATTCTGCTATTTGCGTTGTTGATTGGTTCGACAATGTTTTCGCTGCCTTCTGCGTTGATTGTGTGGGAAGGCGCAGGCCGTCTTAGATTTTTGGAAGAAAAAACCGATGACTGATATCACAGACAGTAGTGTAGGGCGTGATGGCGACCTTGATGTCAGTTTGCGCCCGTCGCTATTTGACGATTTTGTGGGTCAAGAAAAGGCGCGCGAAAACCTTCAGGTGTTTATCGACGCGGCGAAGAAGCGCGGCACGGCGCTC
>CAJXLH010000227.1 GCA_913055925.1 uncultured Maritalea sp.
TGGTATCGAATTTGCGATTGCAAATGACGCCACATTGGGCACCGAGTATAACTACTTGGTCAATAATGGCGGCACAGTCGGCCACGAAGTAGACGCAAAATTGCGCTTCTATTTCGACTAAGCTGATTTTGCTTTTGCAAAATTGATTAAGGGTCGCCTCCGGCGGCCCTTTTTTTGTGCGTTTTACTCATCGCGCAATAATAGAACTACGCCTGCAGGATCTGAGGTCCACCGACCATTGCCATCTTCGATGAGTTCTAGACCGTCACGATCAGGACTTCCAAGTTGCGCAAGTGCATCGTCGGGTGATGGTGTGCGGAGCTCCAACCATATGTCGGTTTGGCTTTGGGTCGCAACGCGGTCGATCCAAAGCGTTATATCGCCAAATTTGAAGGCCACGCTATCATCGCTTTGATTGATAAGGTCTAATCCTATGCGTTTTTCATAGAATACTACCGTTTCGGCCCATTTGAAGGCGGGCACTTTGATGGCGATGTTATTGCCAGGTTGGAACATGGTAATTTTCCCGAGTATGTCTTCTTGTTCAGTATGAGTGAACTCTAGACGTAGTTTGGCCGACAAGTCCAAGTCGAATCGCGTCGGGTTCCAGTACCAATTTCGACCTCTTTTAATATGAGTATTAAAATCATATTTTATTGATTTTGCTATGTTTTTTCACATTTTGCGAAAAATCCGCATATTCAGCCCATGGGACAATTATTCCACTTGAATCCCAATAGGCGCTACGTTAAGCGGATAGAAACAATTGGGCAGGGTGATATTCGCATCTGTGCAATTGACGTCGCACGCCAGGGTCTCTGGCAAAAGAAATAAAAGGGAACGCAATTATGAACGAATTGCTCCTCGATTATCTGCCCGTCATAATCTTTGTTGGGCTTTCTGCCGTCATCGGTTTAGCGCTGCTTGTTGCTCCATTTATTATCGCGATCAAAAACCCGGATCCTGAAAAGGTTTCGGCATATGAATGTGGTTTTGAAGCATTTGACGATGCGCGTATGAAGTTTGATGTGCGTTTCTATCTCGTTGCGATTCTTTTCATCATCTTCGATTTGGAAGTCGCATTCCTTTTCCCTTGGGCCGTGGCCTTTAAGGATGTGGGTTGGTTCGGCTTCTGGGCGATGATGATTTTCTTGGGCGTTTTGACAATTGGTTTCATCTACGAATGGCGCAAAGGGGCACTCGAATGGGATTAGACAATAATTCAACATTGGTTTCGCCACAGCCAAAAGGGATCATTGATCCCAAAACCGGCAAGCCAGTTGGTGCGGATGATCCGTTTTTCCTCGATGTGAACGATCAACTGGCCGATAAAGGCTTTTTGGTCACCTCGACTGATGAGTTGATCAATTGGGCGCGCACGGGCTCTTTGATGTGGATGACATTCGGCCTCGCATGTTGCGCGGTTGAAATGATTCAAATGTCTATGCCGCGTTACGATGCTGAGCGTTTTGGCTTTGCGCCGCGTGCATCCCCGCGTCAGTCAGACGTGATGATTGTTGCGGGCACATTGACCAACAAAATGGCGCCTGCGTTGCGCAAGGTTTACGACCAGATGCCAGAACCGCGTTACGTGATCTCTATGGGATCATGCGCGAATGGCGGTGGTTATTACCACTATTCATATTCCGTTGTACGTGGCTGTGACCGCGTGGTGCCAGTGGACATTTATGTTCCTGGTTGCCCGCCAACAGCCGAAGCTTTGCTTTATGGCGTCATGCTATTGCAGAAAAAGCTTCGCCGTACTGGCACGATTGAACGGTAAGGGGGCAGGACAGGTGGACGAAACCCTAGTCGAACTCAGCGAATATATCGGCGTAAAGCTGGAAAGCTCGTTGCTTGACGTCAGCCACGCTTATGGCGAACTGACGATCACGGTGAAACGCGACGACATTGTTGATGTTGTTCAATTCCTTAAAGACGACAGCCAATGCCAATTTGTGAACATCATCGATGTTTGCGGTGTGGATTATCCGTCACGCATTGAGCGTTTTGAGGTGGTTTATCACTTCCTGAGCCCCAAACAGAATGTGCGCATTCGCGTAAAACTGAGCACAGACGAAAAAACGCCTGTCCAGTCCATCTGTGAGGTGTTCCCTGGCGCGGATTGGTTTGAACGTGAAGCCTATGACATGTACGGCATTTTGTTCGTCAATCACCCTGACTTGCGTCGTTTGCTGACCGACTATGGTTTTGAGGGCTACCCGCTGCGTAAAGACTTCCCGCTCACCGGCTTTGTGGAAGTCCGTTATAGCGAAGAGCACAAGCGCGTTGTGTATGAACCAGTGAAACTGGCGCAAGAGTTCCGTAATTTTGACTATCTCTCACCATGGGAAGGCGCTGAATATGTGCTGCCTGGTGACGAGAAGGCAACAAATTGAGGTTTTAACAATGGGCGAAGCACAGGTTAGAAACTTCAATATCAACTTTGGTCCTCAGCACCCTGCGGCGCACGGCGTTTTGCGTCTTGTTTTGGAGCTTGATGGCGAGGTTGTTGAACGTTGCGATCCGCACGTTGGTCTTTTGCACCGCGGCACGGAAAAGCTAATTGAACACAAAACATATCTCCAAGCGGTGCCGTATTTCGACCGTTTGGACTATGTGTCGCCAATGAACCAAGAGCATGCGTTTGCCTTGGCCGTTGAAAAGCTTTTGGGCATTGAAGTGCCAAAACGTGGCCAGTTGATCCGGGTTCTCTACTCAGAAATTGGCCGTATCCTCAATCACTTGCTGAACGTTACAACACAAGCTTTGGATGTTGGTGCGCTAACGCCGCCGCTTTGGGGCTTTGAAGAGCGTGAAAAGCTGATGGTGTTCTATGAGCGCGCTTGTGGCGCTCGATTGCACGCAGCTTATGTTCGTCCTGGTGGTGTGCACCAAGATTTGCCGGAAGAGTTGATCGACGATATCGAAGCGTGGTGCGATCCATTCTTGAAGGTTTTGGACGATATTGAAGGCCTTTTGACTGATAACCGCATCTTTAAGCAACGTAACGTCGACATTTGTAATGTTGAGCTGGACGATGCATGGGAGTGGGGTTTCTCTGGCGTGATGGTTCGTGGATCAGGCGCGAAATGGGATTTGCGCAAGTCGCAACCTTACGAGTGCTATGACGAGTTGGATTTCGACATCGCAATTGGCAAGAACGGCGATTGTTTTGACCGTTACTTGGTGCGCGTTGAAGAGATGAAACAGTCAATCCGCATCATGAAGCAGTGCATTGAGAAAATGCGTTTGCCGGAAGGTCAGGGACCTGTTTCGTCGACAGACGGTAAAGTGGTGCCGCCTAAACGTGGCGAGATGAAGCAATCAATGGAAGCATTGATCCACCACTTTAAGCTTTACACAGAAGGCTACAAAGTGCCTGAAGGTGAAGTTTATGCCGCCGTTGAAGCGCCAAAAGGTGAATTCGGCGTCTATTTGGTTTCAGACGGTTCTAACAAGCCATATCGCTGTAAAATCCGTGCGCCAGGTTTTGCGCATTTGTCAGCAATGGATTTCTTGAGCAAGGGCCACATGTTGGCGGACGTGTCCGCGATCATTGGTACGCTTGATATCGTGTTCGGAGAGGTGGACAGGTAATGTCAGTTCGACGTCTCGCAGAAGATAATGTTCAGCCAGAAGGTTTTGCTTTCAACGCTGACAACAAAAAGTGGGCAAAAGCCACGATTGCGAAATACCCGAAAGGGCGTCAGCAATCTGCGGTTATTCCTTTGCTTATGCGCGCGCAAGAGCAAGATGGTTGGGTAACCAAACGATGCATTGAACATGTCGCTGACATGTTGGAAATGCCGTATATCCGCGTTTTGGAAGTCGCAACATTCTACACGCAATTCCAGCTAAAGCCGGTTGGCACCAAAGCGCACATTCAGGTGTGCGGCACAACGCCATGTATGCTTCGCGGCTCTGAAGAATTGATCAAAGTTTGTAAGAACAAGATCAATGATAAGCCGTTTGAAACCAATGCAAGCGGCACGCTTTCTTGGGAAGAAGTTGAATGCTTGGGCGCTTGTGTAAACGCGCCAATGGTCATGGTGTTAAAAGACACCTACGAAGACCTAACAGCAGAGCGTCTTGAGGAGATTATCGACGAGTTCGAAGCAGGGAAAGACGTGAAAGTCGGCACCCAAATCGATCGTCAATTCTCAGCGCCAGAGGGCGGGGCGGTTACATTGACTGAGGTGCCGGAGCGAAAAGTAACTAAAGTTGCAAAAGCGCCAGCGAAAAAAGCCGCCACGACGACGTCAAAAGCAGCTGCAAAGCCAAAGGCGACACCACAGGCAAAAGCTGAAGCGCCAAAAGCGCCAGTGAAGAAGCCAACGGCCAAGAATACATCTGCGAAGAAGTCTGCAGCGTCAGCGGCCAAGACAACGCCAGCAAAAGCAGTCTTGAAAACGGCAAAAGCTTCTGCGGACAAGTCTGGTCCAATGTTTGAAGCGCCAGTAGGTGAAAAAGACGATTTGAAATTGATTTCAGGTGTTGGTCCAGTTCTTGAGAAAAAGCTCAACGATCTTGGCATTACAACATTTGCTCAGGTGGCGAAGTTCACTAAGAAGCAAATCGCCGAAGTTGACGATCGGTTGAGCTTTAAGGGCCGAATTGAACGCGATGATTGGAAAGCGCAAGCTAGAGCTTTGGCAAAGGGCGGCGCAGAAGAATATCGCAAGGTATTTGGTAAGGATCCACGCTAATGGCAAAAAGAATTCTCGGCATTGAAATGAATGGCAAGAATATCCTGATCGCAATTGCGTTCATGGTAGCGACATACTTGG
>CAJXLH010000228.1 GCA_913055925.1 uncultured Maritalea sp.
GCGATAAGTGCCGATGGTCACGCCACTGGTCACAAGCTGAACATATGGCGCCAATTCACGCACACCAATGCCGAACAAAGCAGCTTTCTCACGGTTGACTGTTAGGCTCCAGTCGATGCCGGGGAGGGAACGACCATCCTCAACTTCAATCGTGTTGCCAAGTTCGTTCTCAACAAAGTCACGAATTTTCGCAACCGTTGGCGTCAGGTCAGAATATGAAGTGGCCACCACACGCATGTTGATGTCTTTACCAACCGGCGGACCTTCCTCAGCTTCCAAAAGTTCAACACCAAGGCCTGAAATGTCAGCCACATTGGCGCGAATGTCAGCGAAGATTTCTTTCGCATAGCGACGGTCACGGAAAGGCGTGAACTCAAGTTGGAAGTTACCAATTGTGTCCGGAGGCGTGTCCGTCACCGCACCAGTTGAGCCAAAGTTCATCACAATATCTTCAATGCCATCGACCTTGAGAATTTCCTTCTCAACTTCGATCAGCATGTCGCGAATTTCGACGGGTGAGTAGTTGCCGCGACCAGTGACCGCAACAGTCGCATATTCAGGCTCAATCGACGGGAAGGCTTCCATGCCAGTCGGGTTTTGACCGTAATACATGAAGATACCGACAATCGAAGCGACACCGACAATCAGCACCATCAACGGGCGACGAATGATCAGGTTCAAGAAACGAACATATGCGCCTGTGAAGCCTGGAACCTCTTTGGGGTCAAAGTGGTTGTGCACTGAAAGTGACTGCGCCGCTTTCTTTTCTTTTTCGCTTACGCGACGACGTGCAACCAGACCGCCAATCACCGGCAGGAAGATCATGGCTGTGATCAAAGAGGCGATCAATGTAATGATCACCATGATCGGCAAATAGCTCATGAACTTGCCAATAATTCCCGGCCACAATAGCATCGGCAGAAACGCCGCAAGAGTTGTCGCAGTAGACGAAACAACAGGCCAGAACATCAGTTTGGCAGCACGGATAAACGCTTCGCGCCGCTCCATACCTTCAGATATTTTCCGGTCGGCGTATTCCACGATCACAATCGCACCATCAACCAACATACCCACGGTCAACACCAAGCCGAACATGATCATCATGTTCACGGTCATGCCGATTAGCTGGAGGAAGAAGAATGCCATCATAAATGATGTAGGGATCGCGATACCCACCATGATCGCAGGGCGAATGCCGAGCATCGCCACAGTGACGATCATAACAAGCGCAATTGCTGTCAAAACCGCTGACTGCAAGCTATCAAGCATGTCTTTAGAGAACTTCGCTTGGTCAAGCATGTAAGAAGCCTGCACGCCTTGCGGCCATTCAGCTTTTGCCTTCTCAACGGTGTCGCGTACAAATTGCGACGTATCGATAATGTTCGCACCAAGGCGCTTGTTCACTTCAAGGATAATAGCCGGCTGGCCATTCACACGGGTGAAGTTCGTCGCGTCTTTAAACGTCCGCTTAACGGTCGCCACATCACCAAATGTCACGATGGTGTTGCCGTCGGTTTTCAGAGGTAGGTTGAACACGTCAATCGCGTTTTCAATCAACCCCGGAACTTCCAAAGCAAACTTGCCTTGGCCGGTATCAAGCGTGCCCGCAGCCACAACCAAGTTGTTACGCGCCAACGCGTCAAACAGCTGGTTTGTCGTCAAATTGTAGCTTTCAAGCTTCAACAAATCGACGATAACATCGAGAACTTCTTCCCGGTTGCCCGCCATGTTGACGTCGCGAACGGTTGAGATGCCTTTTAGGTCATCCTCAAGTTCTTGCGCGATGTTGACCAGCGTGCGTTCAGGGATGTCGCCAAACAGCGCAACGGTGATCGTTGCAAAACCGTTTGCCGAAATTTCGTGAATTGTTGGCTCGTTGGCATCGTCAGGCAGCTTACTCTTTGCTGCGTCAACCTTTTCCCGCGTGTCGACGAGTGCTTGGTCTTTGTCGAAATTGATGTCGAATTCAAGAAAGACTGAAGCGTGGCCGTTGGTCGAGGTTGAAGTGATGTTTTTTAAGCCATCGAGGTTTCGAAGCTCTGTCTCCATGGGACGCGCGAGCAAGCGCTCAGCGTCAGCAGGGGAAACACCGCTTTGAGAAATCGATACGTAAAGATAAGGAACGTCAATATCAGGTTGGCTTTCCTTAGGGAGTGTGATGTAGGCCGTTACGCCTGCCAATAGCATGACAAGCATGATAACGACGACCGTTTTAGGTCGTCGTAGAATGTTCTCCAGAGCGCCAATCATGATGTTGCCTCTTCGGTTACATTGTCAGCCGCAACTTCTTGACCCGCGACCACATATTCTTGTCCAATAGTAATAATATCAACGGTTGCCGGTAGACCGGTCACCCAAATGCCGTCTTGGCTATCGCCGGCGATTTCAACCGCATAAAATGCCACTTTACCGTCTTCAACAGCGCGAATGCCCAATGTGCCTTCATTGTCCAATGTCAGGACCGATTGAGGGATCAGGTGGGCCGGAATATTTCCAAGTACGGCGGTTGCCGACGCTGTCATGCCTGCACGAATTGCATTGTCAGGGTTCGGCAGCTCAACTTCCACAGGGAACGCTCGAGTAGAAGCGTTTGCTGTTGGGCTGATGTAGCTGACTTTGCCCTCAACTTCGCGACCAGTGATGGTTTTGACGGTAACAGGAAGACCGATGCGCACCGCATCAACTCTATTTTCAGCAACATCGCCCGCGAAAACGAGTGGATCAAGACGGACAAGCGTTACACAAGTTCCGCCAGCTGAAATCATGTCGCCAGGGTAGGCCATCGGATCTTGCACAATGCCGCCAGCTTCCGCGTAGATTTCTGTCCGCTCTAGCTCAGCCTTCGCGTCATCCAAAGAAGCTTGCGCCGCTTTAAGGTTGGCTTCAAACGCCACAGCCGTATTTGCAGGGGTCAAACCCTTTTCGCGAAGTTTTTTGTTTGTTTCAAAGTCTGTTTGAACCTGTGCAAGTGATGCTTCAGCTTGCGCTACACGCGCCAAACGGGTGCCCACGTCAATTTTGCACAAAAGGTCGCCGGGGTTCACCACGTCGCCCTTTTCAACAAAACGCTCTTCCAAAATGCCCGTTGTTTCTGCGCGCACCGAAATCGATGATTTCGCTTGGGTAACGCCACGAAGCGAAACGCTCAGCGGAAGTTGTTGAATTGTAAAAGTTTTTGTCCGAACCGATTGAAGTGCCGCAGCTTCTGCTTCCGCAGCCGCTTCTTCGGCTTGCTTTGCTTCTTCTTCAGCTTGTTTCTCTTCGTCGCTGGCCATTACGCCAAATTCGACCATCAGTTCTTTTGCTTTGTCGCCACCAGGGAGGTCAACCGCATCAAGCGCGGCCGTTTCGCCATTGCCCGGTCCTTGTCCGCCCTGAACTACATAGCCAGAAGCCATCCAAGCGCCCAAGCCGATCAACAGCAAGAAAGCTACGCCATATGACATCAGAAATCGCATCGGTTTATTCCCTATTCGGCAGCCTTAGCGGAAGCCTCTGTCGGCTGCGCCATGGCGAAAATTTCGTCTTTATGTTCGTTGAGATAGTCTCGTGCCTGGCGCAAACAGCTAAGGGCATAGTCTAATACCCATCGATCCGCACGCGCTTCCAAATCAGCCCCCATCTCCTCTAACGACTTAATCTCGTCGTTAGCCAGAGAGATACGTTCGGAAATTCGTTTTTCAACCAGGTCACGTGGTAATTCTTCAGCAAATCGAAGAAAAAGCATGAATTCAGAGCGAAATACATCCTGATTTAAGTCATCAAACAGCGAATTTATGAACTGTTCTCGGCCCGAAGCTGTGATGGCGTAAACGCGTTTTGCTGGTCGACCTTCTTGCGGTTCGACGCGGCTCGTCACCAACCCTTCTTCTTCCAATTTTGAAAGGGCAGGATAGATCGAGCCAAAGCTTGCTTCCACAAAATAGGAGAAATCTCCCTCCGTGGATCGCTTGCGAATGTCATATCCGGTGGTATCGCCTTGGGTCAAAATCGCAAGGCATATGGTGCGTACGTTCATTTATCTCATGCTTGTCCGATATATATCGGTTCTATATATGCATGATAATCATAAGAACAAGTAACAATTATGCGAAATCTGCGACAATTGCCACAAATCGGCAAACAATTTGTCGCATTTTTTGCACTTTAAGTGATTTTGCTTAATTTTTGCCTACAAAATTGGTCGCAACCAGCAGGTCGTCGGGGATTCTAGCGCCGATAGGGAGGGGCAAACTCAACCATTTTATTTGCCGTGTTTTGCGCAACCTCCAAAGATGCAGCGGCTGCAAAAAACGGATTGTAAAAGTCTTGATCACTTTTGCCATATCGCAAAGGTTCGCCACTAAGTGTCAGCACTTCGCCGCCAGCACGCGCCAAAATGGCGTGTCCTGCTGCAATATCCCACTCGCAAGTGGGGGTAAAACGCGGGTAAAACTTTGCTTCGCCTTTTGCGACCATGCAAAGTTTGAGCGATGACCCAACGCTAACGTCTTTTTCCACGTCCAACGCGGCATAAAGCTTTTGTAGCGCAGAATGTCCGTGTGATCGACTTGCCACCATATAGTTCGGACCGTCCGGCAAAGTGGTGATTTGTATCGGCGCGTCTTTACCGCTTGCAAAGTACGCACCGTTTTCGTCTGCAAAAAACTCTTGATCCATGGCGGGGGCGGTCACCACGCCTGCAACAGGAACACCTTCCTCCACCAAGGCAATGTTGACGGTAAACTCGCCATTGCGCTTGATGAATTCTTTTGTGCCGTCGAGTGGGTCAACGACACAAAAGCGATTG
>CAJXLH010000229.1 GCA_913055925.1 uncultured Maritalea sp.
TGATGTTTGCATTGCAGCGGGCCTTTACATTCTCTGCGAACCGATAGGGGGAGACGATGTCTATTCTCGAAATCTCTCACCTTTCGGTCCACTTCGGCGAAGGTGACGACAAGGTTGAGGTGCTCACCGACGTCGATTTGCAAGTCGAAGAAGGCGAATTTATCGCTATCGTTGGATTTTCCGGCACTGGCAAAACGACCTTGATCTCGGCGCTTGCGGGTTTGCAGAAACCGACAGCAGGCGGCGTCATTCATAATGGCAAAGAAATCGATGGTCCTTCGTCGGAGCGCGGCGTAGTCTTTCAGTCCTACTCCTTGATGCCTTGGCTTACCGTTGAAGGCAACGTGTCCTTGGCCGTTGATCAAGTCTTTAAGGACAAACCAAAAGCTGACCGCAAAGAAATCGTCGATCGCTATATCGATATGGTTGGCCTTAGCCACGCCAAAACTCGACGCCCGGCTGAACTATCGGGCGGCATGCGCCAGCGCGTTGCTGTCGCTCGAGCGCTCGCAATGCAGCCCGAAATCCTCTTGATGGACGAACCACTGTCGGCGCTTGATGCGCTTACCCGTTCGAAGCTGCAGGACGAGTTTGCTGAGATTTGTCAGCGCGAGAAAAAAACGATCATTCTCATCACCAATGATGTGGATGAAGCGATTTTGCTCGCAGACCGGATCATTCCTTTGACGCCGGGGCCGAATGCAAGTTTGGGACCACATTTCAAAGTCAATATCGAGCGACCTCGCGAACGCACCACACTTAACAATGATGATGAGTTCATTCGTTTGCGTAGCGCCATTACTGACTATTTGATGAATGCCAGTGCCGAAAGCGCGCAAGGTTCAGACAATGTCATCCAACTTCCTGACCTGAAGCCAAAACATTCCATCGAAGCCGACAAACTGCCGGCTGCATATGATGAGTTAGTCAAAACAGGTCGTGTTGAGGGTTATCTCAATTTCTCACAACTCAAAAAGGTTTATCCAACACCGAAAGGCCAACTAACCGTCGTTGACGGCTTTGATATGAAAATCAAGAAGGGCGAGTTCATCACCCTTATTGGTCACTCAGGCTGTGGCAAATCCACAGTTCTTTCCATGACAGCGGGTCTAAATGAAATCACAGAAGGCGCGATCATTCTTGATGGGCACCACATCACCAGCGCCGGCCCAGACAAAGCCGTTGTGTTCCAAGCCCCGAACTTGATGCCGTGGCTTACAGCCTACGAAAACGTAGCACTTGGCGTCGATGGCGTTTACCCAAGCGCTTCTGCTGCGGAGCGCAAGGAGGTTGTTGAGTATTACCTCTCACGCCTTGGGCTTGCCGACAGCATGCACCGCCGCGCGAGTGAATTGTCCAACGGCATGAAGCAACGGGTTGGCATTGCGCGAGCGTTTTCGCTCTCGCCAAAGCTCCTCTTACTCGATGAGCCGTTCGGCATGCTCGACAGCCTCACACGTTGGGAGTTGCAAGACGTCTTGATGGATGTTTGGAAACGGTCGCAAGTAACGGCCATTTGCGTGACCCATGACGTCGACGAAGCCATCCTATTGGCGGACCGCGTGGTGATGATGTCCAACGGTCCAAACGCGAAAATCGGTAACATCATGGAAGTTGACCTACCGCGTCCGCGCAGCCGCAAGGCGCTGCTCGATCACCCTGATTACTACGCATATCGCGAAGAACTTCTTGAGTTCCTTGAGGCCTATGAGGGTGGAGCAGACCCGAGCGAAGAACAACTTGCCGCCATCAAAGAAAAACGTGCGGCCCGCATCGCCCGTCAACGTGCAAACGCAAGTACGGCAGCGGAATAGGAAAGAACCATGAGCAAACAAAAACTTGTCGTAATTGGGAACGGCATGGCTCCAGGACGAATGCTTGAGCATCTACTGGAACTTGCTCCCGACCAATACGAAATCACCATCTTCAACGCAGAGCCACGCGTCAATTATGACCGGATCATGCTCTCACCAGTTCTTTCTGGTGAGAAAGACTATGAAGAGATCATCATTCACGGTGATGGCTGGTACATCAACAACAACATCACGCTTTATAAAGGCCACAAGGTTGTTGACATTGACCGTGAAGCGCAAACCGTAACGTCTGAGCATGGCGTTGTGGAAAGCTATGACAAGCTGGTGATCGCAACGGGTTCAAACCCGTTCATCATTCCCGTGCCGGGCCACGATTTAGCAGGCGTTCTGAGCTATCGTGATCTCGATGACGTGACAGCCATGATGCTGGCCGCACAAGCCCGCGACAAAGCTGTTGTTATCGGCGGTGGGCTCTTAGGTCTTGAAGCTGCTGCGGGTTTGCAGGCGCGTGGCATGGACGTCACCGTTGTTCACCTGATGCCAACGTTGATGGAGCGCCAACTCGATCCATCCGCAGGCTATTTGCTTCAACGCGAACTTGAAAGCCGCGGCATCAAGGTTAAAACCAGCGCAAATACGAAACAAATCCTAGGGGATAAAAAAGTCACCGGCCTCGAACTGGACGATGGGGAAATCATCGACTGTTCTTTGGTCGTGATGGCTGTAGGCATTCGTCCAAGCACCTGGTTGGCCGACAATGCGGGATTGGAAATCGAGCGCGGGATCAAAGTAGACCCACAAATGCGCACCAGCGACCCAAACATTCTGTCTGTTGGTGAATGTGCGCAGGTTGTTGGTCAAGTGTACGGGCTCGTTGCACCACTTTATGAAATGGCGCGCATCGCGGCGCATACGCTTTCTGGTGATGACAGCCAAGAGTTTGTACATCTCGACACCGCAACAAAACTCAAAGTGACGGGCATTGATCTGTTCTCTGTCGGCGACTTTGCCGAAGGAGAAGACCGTGACGAAATTGTTCTACGCGACGCCAATGCTGGCATCTACAAACGCGTCATCTTGAAAGATGAAAAAATTATCGGTGCCGTTCTATATGGCGAAACTGCCGATGGTGCTTGGTACAACGACCTTAAAAAGAAGGCGACGGATATCTCAGAGATGCGCGACACGCTCATCTTTGGACAAGCCTACCAAGGTGGTGCAGCCATGGACCCCATGGCGGCCGTTGCAGCGTTGCCCGATGATGCAGAAATCTGCGGCTGTAACGGCATTTGCAAATCTCAAATCGTCGGCGCAATAAACGAGAAAGGCCTAACCTCGCTTGATGAGGTACGAGCCCACACCAAGGCATCAGCTTCGTGCGGGACGTGTACAGGCCTTGTTGAGCAATTGATGGCACTCACATTGGGCGACGACTTTGACCCAGATGCCGAAAAGTCAATGTGCCCTTGCACCGACCTTGGGCATGGCGATGTACGCCGGTTGATTAAAGCCAAAAGTCTCAAAACGATTCCTGCTGTGATGCAGGAACTGGAATGGAAGACATCTTGCGGCTGCGCCAAATGTCGTCCAGCGCTCAACTACTATCTCGTTTGCGACTGGCCCGATGAATATGCGGACGATTATCAGTCTCGTTTTATTAACGAACGCGTGCACGCAAACATTCAAAAAGATGGCACATATTCTGTGGTTCCACGTATGTGGGGCGGGATGACATCCTCCAAAGAACTACGTGCGATCGCGGACGTCGTTGATAAGTTCGAAATTCCATCGGTGAAAGTCACCGGCGGCCAACGGATCGATATGCTCGGCATCAAGAAAGAAGATTTGCCAGCTGTTTGGGCTGACCTTGGCAAAGCTGGTTTTGTTTCGGGTCAGGCCTATGCGAAAGGTCTTCGCACGGTAAAAACTTGCGTTGGTTCTGATTGGTGTCGCTTTGGCACACAGGACAGCACGGGCCTCGGCATCAAGCTTGAAAAGTTCATGTGGGGTTCATGGACGCCCGCAAAACTTAAACTCGCTGTCTCTGGCTGTCCGCGCAACTGCGCAGAAGCTACATGTAAAGACATCGGCATCATTTGTGTCGATAGCGGCTATGAAATTCACTTTGCTGGTGCCGCGGGTTTGGACATCAAGGGCACCGAAATTTTGGGCAATGTGAGCACTGAAAACGAGGCGCTTGAGCATGTGGTCGCGCTTGCCCAAATGTATCGAGAGCAAGGTTTTTACCTTGAACGCATTTACAAATGGGCAGCCCGAATTGGCCTCGATGAAATTCGCAGCCAGATTATGGACAATGAAGAGAGGCGGCAGGAATACTTCGACCGTTTCGTCTTCAGCCAAAAGTTTGCACAAGTTGACCCTTGGTCAGAGCGTGTTTCGGGCAAAGATAAGCATGAGTTTAAGCCGATGGCCGCCCTACAATTGGAGGCAGCAGAATGAGCGCAGTTTCCATGGCACTCGACAGCTCACTTGTCGACATTGGCAGCATCCACGATGTTCCGCAGCGCGGCGCACGTTGCGTGAAAAAGGGCGAACTGACCATCGCGATTTTCCGCACAGCAGAAGACCAGTTCTTTGCATTAGAGGACAAATGCCCACACAAGAACGGCCCTTTGAGCCAAGGCATAGTACACGATGGCTGCGTCACCTGTCCTCTTCACAACTGGGTCATTTCGTTAAAGACGGGACAAGCCCAAGGCGCGGATGAAGGGGCAACCAAGACTTACACCGTCATCGTTCGCGACGAAAGGTTATTGCTCGATCTTGAGGAGCTGAGCTGATGCAAGAAGGGGCACCTGTTCGTACAACCTGTCCCTATTGCGGTGTTGGCTGCGGGGTAAAAGCGACTCCGCTAGCCAACGGCACAGTTCACATTGAGGGGGATAAGGCCCACCCTGCAAATTACGGACG
>CAJXLH010000230.1 GCA_913055925.1 uncultured Maritalea sp.
TGATGCGTTCAGCGCGTTCAGCCTGCGGGATGCCCATGATCTCAAGCGGCAGAGAAATGTTGCCGCCAATTGTCCGCCACGGATAAAGCGCTGCGGCTTGGAACACATAGCCATATTCGCGGTTTAAGCGTGACTCATGCGGTGAAACGCCATTGACGGTGATCGAACCGCCGGTTGGCTTCTCCAAATCCGCAATCACCCGCAAAAGCGTGGTCTTGCCGCAACCTGATGGGCCAATGAACGACACGAACTCGCCGCGATCAATCGTGAGATCGATGCCCTTGAGCGCGTGAACCGGCCCGTCATTGGTTTCAAATGTCAGGTCCAAGTTCTCCGCTTGGATTACTGTGTTATTCATGAGCATATCCAGTTTTATTTGAGCCGTAGTTTGCGGTTGGGTCCCAAGTCGCAACTTTCGCATAGACCAAGGCCGCTAGTGCACCGGGAATGATAGCGAATAGCAAAAACAGCAATCCGGCAGGAAACCCGACGACGGCTGCCATTGGCAAAGTGGTTGCCGCTGAACAGGCTGAACCCAGCAATGCCATTTGCCAGTGCTTTCGAATTTTCCACTGCCTTGCAAATCTATGCCCTAATAAGGCAGACGGCAAAAAAATGACCAATGAAAAGGGCATTGCCAACAAAAAGAAGGCAAACAGAATACCAAAATTACTCATTTCTTCAGACAGTCCAGATTCGACAACTAAAATTACTAAAAGCGTGAACATCGCAGTAAGAACACCAGTTATCACTGCCCAAATATACGCGATGGGCGAAAAGTTTTGGTAGGTGCTCTGTGCGTTCTGGTTCACTCTCAATTAAACCCCACTCGCCGGAATGCCGGTGCGCTCGACTTTGCGTGGCGCGGTGACTTGTTTCCACTTGGAAAGGGCTTTGTTGGTTTCGCCAAATGAATCGCGGGCAACAAATTCGCCGTGACCTTCTTGGGTTTTTACCTCGCCATCATCGACAACCACTTTGCCGCGGCTCAAAGTGAAACGCGGGAGGCCTTTGACCTGTTTGCCTTCAAACACATTGTAGTCGATGGCCGACTGTTGCGTGTCTGCGCCGATGGTCTTTTCCTTGTGTGGATCCCACACAACAATATCCGCGTCAGCGCCTTCAAGGATTGCGCCCTTTTTCGGGTACATGTTGAGGATTTTCGCGATGTTGGTGGAGGTGACCGCCACAAACTCGTTCATGGTCAAGCGGCCCGTGTTGACGCCATGGGTCCAGAGCATTGGCATCCGGTCTTCCAGACCACCTGTGCCGTTTGGAATCTTGGTGAAGTCGCCAACGCCGAAGCGCTTTTGTTCTGTAGTGAATGCGCAGTGATCGGTCGCAACCACTTGCAGGCTACCAGATTGAAGGCCTGCCCAAAGGCTATCTTGGTGCTTTTTGTCACGGAACGGCGGTGACATGACGCGACGGGCTGCATGGTCCCAATCGGCATGTTTATATTCGCTATCATCAAGCGTGAGGTGTTGGATCAGCGGTTCGCCGAAGGCACGAATACCGTTTTGCCGTGCACGGCGGATCGCTTCGTGCGCTTGCTCGCTTGATGTGTGCACGATGTAAACAGGCACGCCAGCCATATCCGCGATCATGATGGCGCGGTTGGTGGCTTCGCCTTCAACCTCAGCTGGACGAGAGTAAGCGTGGGCTTCTGGTCCATTGTTCCCGTCGGCCAGCAATTGCGCTTGTAGTTGTGCGACCACGTCGCCATTTTCAGCGTGCACAAGCGGTAGCGCGCCAATCTCAGCGCAGCGCTTAAAGGATGAGTACATCTCATCATCATCCACCATCAACGCGCCTTTGTAGGCCATGAAGTGTTTAAAGGTGTTGATGCCGCGCTTGGTGACTTCAGGCATTTCATTGAACACCTGCTCACCCCACCATGTGATCGCCATGTGGAAGGAGTAATCGCAGTTCGCGCGAGATGATTTGTTGTCCCAACGGGAGATCGCTTCAAGAAGCGACTGGTTCGGATCTGGAAGACAGAAATCAACAACCATTGTGGTGCCGCCAGCAACCGCGGCGCGTGTGCCGCTTTCAAAGTCGTCGCTGGAGTAGGTGCCCATAAACGGCATTTCAAGGTGGGTGTGCGGATCGATGCCGCCCGGCATGATATAGCAACCTGTCGCGTCTAGCGTCTGGTCGCCGGAGAGGTTGTCACCAATATCGGTGATCACGCCGCCCTCAATCTTCACATCACCTGTGTAGGTGAGATCCGCCGTGACGATTGTGCCGCCCTTAATGACTTTCGATGCCATTTGTTCCTCCTAAAATGTCCGGACCTTGCTTGGTGCAAGGCTTGATAATTTCGTCGTTCCTTTTTTCGCGCCTTTTGGCGTTCTTGTTTTTATGTGCTGCTTTTTGCAGCATGTCGCCCGTTTTTGGGCTTTGTTTATTAGGCCCTGAGCGTGGCCAGTTTGGCGCCAAATCCAATGAAAATTGCGCCGGTTACCCCTTTGATCCATCGTTGAACGGCAGCGCTTTGCGAAACGCCGACAAGCTTTGACAAAAGCAAAACCATGCCAAAAAACCAGATGCCGTTAATGGATGAATGAATAAACACCAACAAGAACACGTTCGCTGCCGTCACGTCTCCTAAGGGAAGAAACTGCGGCACTGCTGCGAGGTAAAACATGGATGTTTTTGGGTTCAAAATGTTGGTGAGAAAGCCTTCGCCGAACGCTGCAACAATGTTGCGTGTTCTTTTTTGAGGCTCAGCTTTCATAACTTTGAAATCGCCACGAATGGCTTGAAGCAGCGCTTTCACGCCGATGTAAATCAGATAGGCAGCGCCCAAAAGCTTGACGATGGTGAACGCAGTGGCGCTTTGCACCAAAATCACCGCGATGCCAAACACCACAAACGCGCCCTGCAAATAAAACGACGCCATAAACCCCATCACCGCTGCAAAACCGGCATTCCGACCTGAAGTCGGCACGATCTTGGCAATCAAAAGCCCATTTGGTCCCGGTGAAATCACCAAAAGTGAGGCCATGATTGCAAAGCTGATGAGGGTGGCTAGGGTCATTTCACTTCTGCTACATATTGGTTTCTTTGGTCGCTGGATATATCCCAGAAGTACGATTTCCATCCGTTGTTAGCTAAGATGAATCTCGCAAGTTCTGTCTCGGTCTCGAATTGCTTTTCGGAATCAACTTTGTTGTCGCTTGGAGGAAACGCGCGATACTTTGGCGGCCGGCCGTCTTGATAGGCACGTTTGACAAGTTTTGCAGTTGGATTCGATTTTGCAACTACTCTCACTCAACAATCTCCGCTGTTTCGACCACGGCGTGGAACAGCACATCTGTGCCCGCGGCGGCCCATTCGGGAGAGATATCCTCATCTTCATTGTGGCTCAACCCATCAACGCACGGGCACATGATCATGGCCGTTGGGGCAACGCGGTTGATCCAGCATGCATCGTGGCCTGCGCCGGAGATGATGTTACGGTGCGAGTAACCCAGGCGTTCTGCGGCGTCGCGCACAGCAGTGACGCATTTATCGTCGAACTTAACCGGGTCAAAACCACCGACTTTTTCAAGCTCAACTTCAAGGCCCATTTCGTCGCAAATTTTCTTCGCGCCTTCAGCCAATCGCTTCTCCATATCTTGGATAACGCTCAATTCTGGTGAGCGGAAGTCGACCGTGAAGACCACTTTGCCGGGAATCACATTGCGTGAGTTTGGATAAACATCGATATGGCCCGCCGCGCCAACAGCATCTGGTTTGTGTGACCAAGCGATCTCATCAACCAAATCAAGAATCCGCGCCATACCGAGGCCAGCATTTTTGCGCATCGGCATCGGCGTAGAACCGGTGTGCGCTTCTTTGCCGGTAACGGTGACTTGGGTCCAAGAAAGGCCCTGACCATGCGTAACAACGCCGATGTCTTTGCCTTCAGCTTCAAGAATGGGGCCTTGTTCGATATGCAGCTCAAAGAAGGCGTGCATCTTGCGTGCGCCAACTTCTTCTTCGCCTTTCCAGCCGATCCGCTCTAGCTCGTCGCCGAACTTTTTGCCTTCCGCGTCTTCGCGATCATATGCCCAGTCTTGGGTGTGCATGCCAGAAAAGACGCCAGACGAAAGCATAGCCGGTGCGAAACGGGTGCCTTCTTCGTTGGTCCAGTTGGTCACAACGATCGGGTGCTTGGTTTTGATGTTGAGATCATTAAGGGTGCGGATGACTTCAAGGCCAGACAGGACGCCCAACACACCATCATATTTGCCGCCGGTTGGCTGGGTATCAAGGTGAGAGCCGACATAAACGGGCAGGGCATCTGGGTCAGTGCCCTCGTGACGCATGAACATGTTGCCCATCTGGTCAACGCCCATGGTCATGCCTGCTTCCTCGCACCATTTGCGGAAGAGGTGACGACCTTCGCCATCTTCGTCGGTGACGGTTTGGCGGTTGTTGCCGCCACGAACACCGGGACCAATTTTCGCCATCTCCATCAAACTGTCCCAAAGGCGGTCGCTGTTGATCCGAATATTTTGTCCTGGTGCTGTCATTTGCTCGTCCCTCAACTCTTCTTTTGTCTTCCGATCACGATGGGAAGGTGAATACTGCGCCTTCTTTGATGCCGCCGGGCCATCGAGTGGTTATTGTTTTCAGGCGGGTGTAGAAATGCACGCCTTCTGGGCCATAAATGCCGTGTGATCCAAAGGCAGATCGCTTCCAACCGCCAAAGCTGTGATAAGCCACCGGCACCGGAATTGGTACGTTTA
>CAJXLH010000231.1 GCA_913055925.1 uncultured Maritalea sp.
GCGGATGAAATGCGTTCTTCCATTGCCGACAAGGCATCAGTTGGAACAGCATGACCAGCACTGGCAACAGATTCAGTTTGCCGCACTTGCGCCAAGGCTTCCGAAAGGCGGTTTTCCATTGCCTTCAGCGCGTCAATCGTCACGCCGCCGGTTCCCTTAGGCGCTGCTGAGGCTTGAACAGTTGCAACTTTTTCGATTGCTTGCGTCAGGCGATCTTCAAATGCTTCAAAGCGAGAAAACAAGCCTTCACTGCCGCCGGGATTGCCACCGCTTGCGCCAGTTGCCGCAAATTCGTCAAGCCGTTCTTCCAGTGCGGAAAAGCGAGGTTCCAACGCATTCACTAACTGGCCACGCAAGCCCTGCATTTCGCGCTTTACATCGTCCGATAGATTAGATGGTCCGGTGTTGCCCAAGCCATCTAAGCGTTGCGAGACTTTTTCGATTTGCGCCAGTATTTGCTGGCCCTGTCCTGCACTATCTTGCTTTTGAATGTCGCTTACTGCGCGCGCGATGCCGGCGATGCCTTTGGCAATTGTCTCAATGCCAGAGTTGGGGCGCTCCATGCTCTGCTCAAGAGCATCAAACTTGTCGTAGATCGCGCGCATGCTCTCTTCAAGGCGCAGCAGATTGTCGGCGTTGCCTTGATCTGGTTTCGTCTGGCTGAGTTGCTCAAGATGACTGATCTGACTTGTTTGCAGCTCCGCAAGTCGCTCTAAAGCATATTGCAAACTATCAAGTTGATCGCCAAGCGCTGTCACCTGCGGGTTTTGGCTGTTATCAATTTGGCGCGACAAACGCGCGATTTGATCTTCAATCCGATCAATATGCGTTACGTCCGCAATGGAGCCCGAAAGATCGCGGACAGAACGGTGGAGCCCATCAATTTGCGATACAATGTCCGCAACTTCGAGATGCCCAACGGATGCGCGTTGGTGAGGCACAGGTTCTGCATAGTGCGAAGAACGGCCACGTTCCATTTGGTCTGTTGATTGACGGATTTGCGCAATGGCAGTTTCGAGATCGTTCTTGTTGCCCTTTTTCTTTTTTTTCTTCTTCTTCGGCTTGGTTTGCTTTTGGTCCAAACGTTGGACCGCGTTGCGAACATTAGCGAGCGCTGCCTGACGGCGCGCTTCGAAGTCATTATCGTTGGTTGCGGGCATAGGGATTTCACGTTGAGCGGGGAGGTGTTCTACCTCGATTTCGGAGATTTGGTCTTGAACCTGACCCAACAAGTCTTCCAATTCGTTCTTGAGCGCATCCCAAGGTTGGTTTGCAGCATCAAATTGATTGGCGTTCGACGCGCGCGCCGAAAATCTTTGACGTGTTGGCATTTTCTATCCGTATCAAGCGCCAGATTCGGGCGCTTTTTTAGAGTTCTCGAACAGCCTTACCATTCCGCGAACATGGTAAAGAAGCTGTTAACTCCTCGTGCAAATTGGATAAAATCGCGTTCGATTCGATGCAAAATGGGTCAATTGGGCGCATTTGGCGGTCTGAGATCAATTTTGTATAGTTGCCACGATTTGAATGTTTCGGAGCGCAAAATGTCAGCAAATCCTGCCGGCGGACATGTTTACACGATTGGTGATCTGGCCGATTTTTTTGGCATCACTCATCGTGCGCTACGCTTTTATGAAGATAAGGGCATGCTCAAGCCGCGACGGGTGGGGCAAAAACGGCTTTATTCCAACAAAGACCGTACCAAACTGCGCTTAATTTTAAATGGCAAGCAGATTGGGATGACCATCCGAGAGATCCAAGAGTTTTTGGAAAGCTATGAATTGCGCGATGGGAACGACGTGCAGATGCGCAAGGCCCTGGCCAAAATAAGGTCTCAAAAGATGCTTCTTAAGCAACGACGCGACAGTATTGAGATGAGTTTGGTTGAGCTTGCACGTGTTGAAAAGATCATCGCTGGGATGGTTGATGCCGATTTGCCTTTGGACGACCAATAGGAAAGCGGTGTACGGGAAACCGATTTCATTGACTTGTTCTTAAATTGCTGATGCGATAAATCACAATAAATCGGCTAGCACAGGACATAAAATGTCAGTCAATCGCATAATCATCGCTGACGACCATCCATTGTTTCGCGCGGCGCTTCGTCAAACCATTGAAGCCCAATATGGCGCGGAAGCAACCATCAGCGAGGCTGGCGATCTTGAAAGTCTGACAGCCCTTTTGGAAGAAAGTCGCGATTGCGATTTGATCTTGTTGGATCTTGCCATGCCGGGTGTTCGCGGTTTCTCGGGCCTTTTGCTTGTGCGTGCGCAATACCCTGAAATTCCAGTGATGATTTGCTCTGCAAGCGATGATGGCAACACGGTGCGTCGTTCAATCGATCTTGGCGCATCAGGATTTTTGCCAAAATCGGTAGGTGCGGAAACGATACATACATCAATCAAAACAGTGCTTGATGGTGGTATTTGGGTGCCAGATGGTTTCACATTTGATGAAGATGACAGCGAAATCGCTGAATATACGAAACGCCTAGCAACTCTCACCCCGCAACAAGTGCGGGTTTTGATGATGCTTTCCGATGGTTTGATGAATAAGCAAATTGCGTACGAACTATCAGTCTCTGAAGCCACGGTGAAAGCCCACGTTTCAGCAATTTTGCAAAAGCTCAATGTAGATAGTCGTACCCAAGCGGTGATCGCAGCATCAAAGCTGGAACAAGGGCAGATCGACGCTGCAACCGGCGCCTAGAGTTCGATCTCAAACACCGCCATAAACGCGGCTTCGCCTCGTTTAGAAAAACGCACGACACGCGAGTTGTCGTCGCGTTTTGCCCATTTCTTTTCGTAAATGTGCCGCAGAATGGATGCGCCGAGTGTGCCCGCAAGGTGTGTGCGGCGTTCACTCCAATCAAGACACTGACGACATAATTGTCGGCGGCTATTGTGCAACGCCTCTAATTCAAATCCGTTTTCTTCGAAGAAGGAAACGCCAGTACCTGTGATTTCAGTTTGATCGCCAATCTCTTTGAGGTGTCCCGTTTTAATCAGCGCGCTATAAAGCTTGGTGCCGAGATCGCCGGCAAGATGGTCATAGCAAACGCGGGCATGACGAAGTTCGGGGTCTTTCGGCCCTGTTTGGGCTCTTAGATGGCCTTTTTGCGCCGCGACGGACATCAAATTTTCCAGCAAATGCGCGACATCGTCATCCAAGAGTTGGTAATATTTGTGACGACCCTGTTTGCGGCTTGCCACAAGGCCGCCATCTACCATTTTGGCAAGATGACCGCTGGTCGTTTGCAGCGTCACGCCAGCTTCGTTTGCGAGTTCGGTTGCGGTGAGCGCTTTGCCGCTCATCAATGCACATAGCATGTTGGCACGTGCGGGGTCGCCAATGAGCTGTGCAATGCGTGTGATATCTGGACCTTCTTTCATAGTTCGATCATAACCGAACCATAATCGACTTTCAATATGCGAAAAGCGTTGAAACGAAAGGAACCCTCATGATTACTTGTTTCATCCAATATCAAATCGACCCGTCCAAAAAGCACCAGTTTGAAGAATATGCGCGAAATTGGGGGCAGGCGATCCCGCGCTGCGGTGCTGATTTGATCGGTTATTTTTCACCTCACGAAGGGTCGTCGACTTTAGCGTATGGCGTCTATTCGATTGAGAGCCTCGCCGCTTACGAAGCCTATCGCGCAAGGTTGGCAGCGGACCCGTTGGGTAAGCAAAATTATGAGTTTGCGCAGGCCGAAAAATTCATTTTGAAAGAAGATCGCACATTTTTGCGACTTGCCTCTGCACCGCATGGAGCAAATGAAGCATGATCGCTGTAATATTTGAGGTCGAACCCAAAGATGGGGCCTTGGAGACCTATCTCGAAATCGCCGCTTCACTTAAGTCTGAGTTAGTACAAATCGAGGGTTTTATCTCAGTTGAACGGTTCCAAAGCCTAACGAATGGGTCAAAATATTTGTCGCTCTCTTTTTTTGAAAATGAAGAGGCGGTGAAGCGTTGGCGTACTCTGGCGATGCACCGTCAGGCACAAGCAATGGGGCGTCACGAATTGTTTCAAGATTATCGACTTCGGGTGGCCGCTGTCATACGCGACTATGGCATGACCGAACGGGATCAAGCGCCAGAAGGTGCGTTAGCCTAGGCGACTAAGCAATGCGCGCAAAGCCGCTGGCTTAACCGGTTTTGGCAGCACCGTAATATCGCGCGCCGCAGCGAGTTCTCGAACCTGTGGCGTGCGGTCAGCGGTGATCAATACCGCGGGTAAGTGCCCACCAATTGTGCCGCGTAGCCATTGGATTGCATCAAGTCCTGATGTTTGGTCAAGGTGATAATCCATCAACACAACTTCTGGAATCCAGCCTTCCAACATGTCTGACTGAGAAATCGCTTTAAGCGATTTTGCCGTGCGTACATCACAACCCCAGCCACTCAGCAGCGCATTCATCGCATCAAGAATATCTTCTTCATTATCGACGCAAAGGATTTGCTTGCCATCAAACTGCGCGCCCGGCGGAACGGGAGGTGTTGCATCATCCTCGGTTGCAACCGGTTCTTCATTCATTGCGACGGGCAGGTAAACCGAGAAGCGTGAACCTTTGCCGACTTCGCTATCAACTTCCAAATTGAGATCGAGCGTTGAGCAAATGCGTTGCACAATGGAGAGACCAAGGCCAAGCCCTGGCGCAATGCGTGCACCGGGTTCGAGCCGCGAAAACTCGCCAAAAATCAGCGACTGTTGGCCTTTGTCGATG